>JACOTA010000038.1 GCA_016178585.1 Nitrospirota bacterium | reverse complement strand
AAGAACAGAGTTAGAAAGCTGTCATTGCGAACAAAGTGAAGCAATCTCAAGACTTTACGATAAGATTGCCACGCACCCTTCGGTGCTCGCAATGACATGATTAATAAGTGGGTGCGAAGTCTATCGCTGGTCTTGGGTGGGAATAGGGTCTTGACTTCGTTATTTGGGGGCCGGGACAAATTTTAACGCCGCGGAGTTAATGCAATAGCGCAAACCGGTGGGGGCGGGTCCGTCATTGAACAGGTGCCCTTGATGTCCGCCGCACCTTTTACAATGGACTTCGGTTCGGGGATAGATTATTTTCCAATCGGTTTTTGTTTCGACAGCCGACTCCTCCATCGGTTTCCAAAAACTCGGCCAACCTGTGCCGCTGTCGAATTTTTCATCGGATGAAAAGAGGGGTAAGCCGCAACCGGCGCAATGGTAAATTCCCTGGGTTTTTTGATCATGGTATTGATTTTGAAAAGCAGGCTCCGTCCCTTCTTTTCGTAAAACATGATAAGCCTCCGGGGTAAGGGCGGATCGCCACTCCTCGTCGGTCTTTTTAATTTCAACCATTTTGTCAACCTCCTGAATTTATAGGGTATACCGATCCTGCCGATAAACGATTTCTCCGTCAATTTCGACGCGATCAACGGCGCCGAAGACGTCGACATGAAATCGATTTTTTTTAGGAAACCCCGGTTTCCTGTAGATGGAATGTTTTGCTCCGAGCGAGAGATGTACCCCGCACATTCTTTCATAGGCGCCGATATCGCTTACACGGTTTTCACGGGTGAATGCCTTGTTCAACCCAAAACCGAGCTCCCGCAGCCAGACCTTTTCCTCGTGGAACCGAATCTCCTCGAGAACGGCCTTAAAAGCTGTTGGGGCATCCGGGGCGTCCACCAAAACGCCATTTTCGATAAGGGCCGAAAAAGGTTCTTCGACCGCATAAACCGAAAAGTCCTGGTTCCCAAAGGCAAACAAATTGATCTTTCCGTTGACCCGGTCAATGGCTTTCGGCTCGGTAAAAACCTCTCCGATGGGGAATTGGCCTCCGATATTTTTCATGCGGCTGTAATCGCCGATATTCAACCTGGCTTCTTCAAACGGCGTGTCGTAAATAAGGCTTGTCCCATCGCAGATCACTTCAATGTGCCGGGCACGATCAATTCGTTGTTTCAACCGCGGTCCGACGGACCTGTAATAAGCGGGGTCATAGGCGAGGGCTTCGACGTAAGAGCTAAACTCCTCCGCGCGAATCCGTGACAGATGGGGGTGCTCAATGACCTTTAAAGCCCGATTAAACAGTTCTATCCTGAAGCGGAATTCATTCAAGCGAAAACTCGTGGATTGAACCAAAATGACCAGGTTTTTTGGGGCAAGAACGTTCACTTCGACGAAAATTTCTTCGGGAGAAACCTGATCGAAATTTAGCGCCTTTACATCGGGCAAAACAAGGCGATACGCTTCCGCGAGAAGTTTCGCGAGAGGGGACTGTTCGTCAAAAACCAGGAGAGCCGGCTGATCAGGTTGATGGCCTATGGCCAAGGTGACGAATTCCTGAATGTTTTTTTTAGCCCTCTCGAAGAGGGGAGAGGTTTTCACCGATCAGAAGGATTTGAAAAGAGGGCTGTCAGGAGGAAAATCATCAACCCGGACGGCTTCCCGGCGCGAATCGTTGGCCGTCTTTAAGAGAGCGGCCTCATCCTCGCTGATAATCCCCTGCTTAACCCCTTCCTGAATCATGGATTCTTCATTTCGGGCATGAAGGATCCGGGCATGAACGGCTTTTTGCAATTTTTGTTCGGCTCCCTCCGCCGCAATGATTTTTTCTAAAGCTGATTCGAGTCTTCCGATTGTTTCATCAGGCGACTTTGGAATAAAAATTCCTTTGGTTAAGCGATCCCTTGTGGAACCTGGCCGGAGCAGTAACCGGGCGATTTGATGACCGAGGTTATCATGCGGCGCTTTGAATGGCCTCCCGTCCGGAAAAATCAGAACTCTTAACAGCCAGGAGAGTGAAATCACCGGGAAGTTTTTAAGGAGTTCGGCAAGGCGTTGACGAATCTGGTGAAGGCAATATTCACAGCTCCACTGCACTAAAGGAAGATCTTCTTTCTGGCGTCCCTCGTCTTCAAAACGTTTAAGTACGGCCGAAGCAATATAAAGGTAGCTCAGGATGTCGCCGAGACGGGCCGACAATTTCTCCCGTTGTTTAAGGGCACCCCCCATGATGAGCATGGACAGATCGGCGATTAACGCAAAAGCGGCGCTCATTCTTGTCAGTTGCTTATAATGCCACCCGACAGCCCCTTGAACCGGCGAAGCGGAAAACCGCGCGCCGGTTAATCCCATGAAAAACGACCTTGCGGCGTTGCTGAGCAAGTATTTGACATGGCCAAAAAAGGCCCGATCAAAATTTTTGGAAGCTCTTCGGATATCGGGATCAGCGGTCGCTTCCATCTCCTTTAAGATATAAGGGTGGCACCGAATGGCCCCCTGTCCGAAAATAATCAGACTGCGGGTCAGGATGTTCGCTCCTTCGACGGTGATGCTGATGGGGATTGCTTCATAAACCCGCCCCATAAAATTTCTGGGGCCAAAACAAATTCCGCTTCCTCCCTGGATGTCCATTGCGTCATTGACGACCCGGCGCATGAGTTCCGTCAGGTGATATTTGAGCATCGCCGAAATCACAGAAGGTTTTTGTCCCGCATCGACGGCTCCCAGGGTCATGACCCGGGCGGCGTCCATGAGGTAAGTCATTCCGCCGATCCGGGCTAAGGGTTCTTCAATTCCCTCAAAATGTCCGATGGGTGTTTTAAATTGCCTGCGGATGGCCGCATAGGCTCCGGTTGAACGACTGGCCAGTTTGCCTGCGCCCGTTGAAAGAGCGGGGAGGGAAATTGACCGCCCTGCGGCAAGGCTTTCCATGAGCATGGTCCAGCCGCGTCCGGCCTGTTTGACCCCTCCGACAATCCAGTCGATAGGAATAAAGACATCTTTTCCGCTGTTAGGGCCATTCTGGAACGCAAGATTCATGGGAACATGACGTCGTCCAATCACGACTCCGGGCGTTTGGGTAGGAATCAGGGCCACGGTGATTCCAAGTTCTTCTTTAGAACCAAGCAGGTGGCCGGGATCGTAAAGTTTAAAAGCCAGACCTAATACGGTGGCCACGGGTCCCAAAGTAATATACCGCTTTTCCCAGGTTAGCCGAATTCCCAAAATATCTTTTTTTCCATCGAAATCTCCCCGGCAGACGATCCCCGAATCGGTCATGGAGGCGGCGTCGCTTCCCGCGTCCAAACTTGTCAAAGCAAAACAGGGGATTTCCTGTCCGCGGGCCAATCTCGGCAAATAGTAGTCTTTTTGTTCTTCTGTCCCATAATGAAGAAGGATTTCAGCGGGGCCAAGGGAATTCGGGACCATAACGGTTACGGAAGCGGAAAGGCTTCGGCTGGCAATTTTCATAATAACGTTGGAATGGGCAAGCGCGGAAAACTCCAATCCTCCGTATTTCTTTGGAATGATCATTCCAAAGAACCCCTTCTCTTTTATAAATTTCCAGACTTCAGGTGGAAGGTCGCGGTATTCCTGGTTGATCCGCCAGTCATCGAGCATCTGACAGAGCTCCACGACCGGGCCGTCAAGAAAGGCTTGTTCTTCGCTCGTCATCCGGGGAACCGGTACGGAAAGAAGCTTTTTCCAATCCGGCCTTCCGCTGAAAAGGTCGGCATCCCACCAGACGGTGCCTGCCGCCAGAGCTTCTCTTTCTGTTTGGGACATGTGAGGAACTTTTTTCCGGAAAAGATGTAACAGGGGGTTGCTGATGATTAACCGTCGAAGGACGGAAATGTTAAGAGGAAAAACGATTAAAAGGAAAAGTCCAAACGTCAGAAACAGCATTTCAGCCGGTTGACGGGTTAAAACCGTCCAAAGCGCCAGACCGGCTCCGGCGGTTCCCGTCCAGAGGTATCCCGGAGCCCGGTAAGCGGCAAGTGTCCAGAATGCGGCTACACCCAACAAAAACCAAATAAGCGTCATCATAAGATAGCAGGAATTTCCTCTGTTAAAGATCATCTTAATTTTAACAGCTTGTTTGGAAGAGTCAATCGCTATTTATTTTTTGGAAAGCCTGGAGGACCCGCCAGGGTGGTAACCTTTCCTGTGGCAATGGCCCATTTTTGGATGGAATTACTGAGTTTGTCTGAAATGAGGAGGGTGTTTTCTTCGTCAGGGAAGACGATGCCCTGGGGAAACCCGAAAAGGGGTGATCCCGGGGTGCCGGTAAAGTTTGAGGTTTCTCCTGTGGAGGCATCAATCTTTCGAATAGAATGGTTTGCTGTGTCAGCAACATAAATATTGGCGCCTGAGGGATCAAGGGTAATTCCGTGGGGGATACCTAACCTCCCTCCGGCACGCTTCTCTCCCCTTTTACCGAGGAGGGTTGTCACTTCGCCCGTTGCAATCACAATTTTTCGGACAGCCTGGTTGGAGGCGTCGGCGACGTAAAGATAAGCTCCCGAAGGATCGACGGCGATATCTGTGGGGTGGTCAAAGCGGGAGGCCGTTCCCTTTCCGTCTTCAAATCCCAAAAAGCCCGGACGACCCGCGATCGTCGTAACCATTCCTGTTGCCGCTTCAATTTTCCGGATCGTATGGTTTGAGGTGTCCGCAATATAAAGAGAGGTTCCTGACGGATCGCCGGTAATTCCTTGCGGTTCATTAAATCTGGCTGATAGGCCCGGTCCATCGTTTGAACCAAACCGTTCTGACGTTCCGGCGACCGTTGAGACCGAGGCGTTTGAGATGACAATTTTCCTAATGGTGTGATTTCCCGTGTCGGTTATATAGAGGGTGTCTCGTTTCTTATCGAGAGTCATCCCCCGTGGGCTCCGGAATCTGGCGCCGGAACCCGTTTCGTCGACTGAGCCGAATTGCCCTCCGTATCCGGCGAGCGTAGTGACCCGCCCGGTTGACAGAACGATTTTCCGGATGACATGGTTTGAGGTGTCCGCGACATAGAGGTTTTTCCCGTCTGTTGTTAAATGAGTGGGATTGCAAAACCTTGCGGCATTTGGCGGCCCGTCTTGATATCCGCATTCGTAGATGTTTGGAGGGTTTTCTACAATCGGAAAGAGCCTGATTTTAGGTAAAGGCTTCCCGGAGGGGGCTGAATCCTCATTGACTGACGTGATATCTGCCGCGCCCATTGCCATGGCGCCGATAAAGAATGCAGGGAAAATGAGAAAAGAAATTAAACTAAATTTCAACGACTTTTACAGTTCGCCTGAGGTCAGGATTCCCAATAATTTCAGGGAGAACGCTTCCCTTTGGGGGTCCGAAAAAGAGTTCGATCAGATATCTTTGATCTTCCATCGGCATAAGAATCGCACGAATGATTTTAGGACCTCCCTGGAGTAAAGGGGTCATATTCGTTTCTAGTTTATCGGGTGAAATAAGCTCTGATTTTGAAACCATACAGAAATTTTTATGATAATTCAACAGGTTCATGCCTAAAATAAAAACAACCTGCTCAAGATTAACCGCGGGTTTTTGTTTTTCTAGTAAAACAGTATTTATTTTTTCAAGAATGAGCTGGGGGTAATTGTTTTTCATTTTAAAAAGAAACCTCCGAAAGAAGTTTCAAATTTTTAATTGTAGGGGCAGGCCCCTGTGCCTGCCCTGGGCAACCACGGGGGGTTGCCCCTACAGAAACATGTCACAATTCTTTTTACGTTTGTATTAATCAGAAAGCAAATAATGTGCCAAAATATTTTATTTCATAAATAATTGATTTTATTAATAAAAATAAATATTAAAAAGCTAAAAATAAAAAAAATAGAAGCATATTGGCAGAAACTAAGCAAATGCTCATTCAATTAAATCGTTCCAGAGAATTCGTTTTCCAACTCTCTTGGGGACCTTTAACCCGTAGACAAACGGCGCTTTTTAAGATTAAGATAAGCTGTCTCGCGAAGTTTTTGGAGTGACCGTCTTTTCGTTCGTCTGATTTTAATTGGGGGGGTAAGGATAGGTCGCTTTAGATGACTGGAAGATTTAGGGCCCGGTCATAGCCGATGTCAATCCTGAGGCACTAATGCCGCAAATTCTCGAAAAAGACACATTAGTCAGGTTTCCTCATCTCACGGTGCTCAAGGCCTCAGCCGGTTCCGGCAAGACCTACACGCTGACCCAAAGAATGGTCCAGTTCCTCCTTTCCGAAAAGATTCCGAAGAACCGGCTTCGAAACATCCTTGCGATCACCTTTTCGAACAATGCAGCGAAGGAAATGAAAGAGCGGACGCTGGCGTGGCTAAAGGAAATTCACTTCGGAGATGAGGAAAAGGTTGCCGCGCTTTCGAAAATTGTATCTCTTGAAGTGGAAGAGATGAAGGCCCGGGCCGGACGGCTGATCGACGAGATCCTTGAAAACTATGTGGATTTCCAGGTCAAGACGATCGACAGTTTTATGACGACGGTTTTTAAGGCCTCGGCGATTGATTTTGGATATAACCCTGATTTTGACATCTTGATGGACAATACCTCCCTGATGGAATACGCCTTCAACCTGTTTCTTCGTAATGTCAAACAAGGGAGCCCCGAGGCCGCCTATTTGGAGAAAATCGTCGACTCTCTCCTCGAATACAAGAAACAGGATGGAGCCTATCTCTGGATTCCTTCAACGGTTCTTCTTGAGGAGACAAAGAAAATTTACACCAAAGTTTCCGCCGCCGGAAAAGAGGCTGAGACAGAGGACACTCGTGAAGATTTAGAGAAGTTAAAACGCCGGATCGCTTCGTGCGTAGAGAACATAGAGAAAGAAATCGAACGTTCGGGCCTTAAGAGGAGCGGCAACTCTGCCTATAAAAGTATTCCGCGCCAGATCAGGGAGAAAAGTTTCCAGGACCTGACCGGAAAAGCCTATGCGAACGTTCCCGTAACCAAACCTTCAAAAGGGAAAGCGGATGAACAGGCTGCCTACGACCGCATCGCCGCCTTATGGGAGAAATTCAAAATCCTGACTTGCGAACTGACGGTCCTACTCTGCCGGTCCAGCTACACGCCCTATGTAAAGACCTTCCAGTCGTTCACCCGGATTGTCGACATCACGAAAAAACAACAGGGGAAAATATTCATCGGGGATATCAACAGCTATCTTGCGGAATATTTAAACAGTTCGATCGTTCCAGACGTCTATTTCCGCATCGGGGAAATTATTTATCATTTCCTCATCGATGAGTTTCAGGACACCTCGCCTATCCAATGGAGAAACCTCTTTCCCTTAATTGAAAATTCGCTTGCCCAGGGAGGAAGCCTTTTTGTCGTGGGAGATACGAAGCAATCGATCTACGGCTTCCGGAATGCGGACTACACGATCATGAAAGAACTTGAAGGATCGAATCCTTTCCCATCGGCGGAACATTCGGTGAAAGAACTCGACACGAACTATCGAAGCAAAAGGAAAATTCTTGAATTTAACGAACGGGTCTTCAAAACAAAACTGGCTGAACATGAGGAGTACCAGTCGGCCGGAGAAAAAAGCGGCCTCACGGATTATATCCAAAACCCGGAAGACCCGCGTGAAAATGACGGCTATGTGGAGGTCTCTCTTTTAGAAAGGAGGGAAGAAGAACCCGCCGAAAGAGAAAAGATACAGGAATTGATTAAGGCGTTACGCTCGCGCGGGCACCGCTACCGGGATATTGCCGTCCTGACCCAGACCAACGAACATGCCGTAAAGGTCACCTCCTGGCTCAACGAGAAAGATATCCCCTTTATTTCTTACAGCAGTCTCGACATCAGGCGTCGTAAGATCACCGGGGAAATTATGGCGTTCATTAACTTTCTCGATTCGCCGACCGATGATTTCTCATTCGGAGCGTTTATCCTGGGGGAACTTTTTAATCAGGCCATTCGGACAGACCATCCTGAAATCAGGATAGACCATCTCAGGCAGTTCTGTTTTAGCCAGCGGGATCATCCTCCCCTTTACAAGGCGTTCCAGGAGAGGTTCAGAACTCTTTGGGAGAAGTATTTCGAGGGTCTCTTCAGGGTATCGGGATTTCTTCCCATTTATGACCTGATGACAGAACTGTTTGCTGTCTTTAAAGTTTTTGAAAGGATGCCGGAAGAGGAAGCGGCGCTTATCAAATTTCTTGAAGTCGTCAAAGCGTTTGAGAGCCAGGGATCTAACAGCCTGACCGATTTTCTCGCGGCCGCATCCGGCGGGGAAACGGGAGATGAGAATTGGGATATGGCGGTTCCCAAGAACATTGAGGCGGTCAGCCTCATGACCATCCATAAGGCAAAGGGACTGGGCTTTCCGGTGGTGATTGTCCTTCTCTATGAAGTCAAAAACAGGGGATTTGACTATATCCTTGAGGAAAAAGGTCAAATTGTCCACCTGCTCAAGATCAACAAGGACGAGGCCGAATGTGACGACATTCTTCGAGGCCTTTATGATACGGAGAAAATGCGCGAAATGGTGAACAGGCTCAACAGCCTTTATGTCGGGTTTACGCGCCCTCAAAGAGAGCTTTACGTGGTCGGTGTGACAAACAAACCCCAGAACTACCCCTTCGTGCTCCTGCCGGTCGAGGAGTACCCGCCCTCGAAAAAGCCGGAATATCATCTACAAACGTTGCAAGCCCCTGCTGGGATGGACCATTGCCGGATCCAGCATCGATCCAAGCCGCTGGAATTCCCTTCCGGTCATGAGGGACTCCTTTCGGTTGAGGAAAGAAAGCGGGGGGATTTCATCCACAGGGTGTTGTTCTTTGTCGACGACGTGAGAGAGGGTTTTGAATCTCAGCTCCAGGAAATCATCAGGCGGGTCAAAGAAGAAACCGGATTCGACACTTCCGATGCGGACATTAAAGATCTCATCCTTGCGATGGTCAATAACAGAGAGATCGGGAATTATTTCGCGATGTCACCGGGAAGGGAAATAAGAAAAGAGCAGGAATATTCGGATGGTACCGGAAAGCTTTTCAGGATGGACCGTGTGGTGATCGACCCGGAAAACCTGACGGTGATTGATTATAAAACGGGGAAGGACAGGGGGACTTTGGAGAAATACCAGGCTCAATTGAGGAACTATATGAAAATACTTGGGGAGATCTATCATGACAAGATCATCACCGGCCTCATTGCTTTTGTCGATCTTAACGAGGTGGAAAAGGTCTTATGAACGTGGTTGTCGTTCCCCCTGGCAGAGATCTAATCGAAGAGGTGATCTCTCATCTTAAGGAAAAGGAGATGGATTTCTCGTCGTCTCTGGTGATCTTTCCTGGTAAAAGACCCCCCCATTTCTTAAGAAAAGGCCTTGCCAAAGAGATCGGATCCAGCTTTATTCCGCCGGTCACCCTTTCTATTGACGAGTTCATCGATTTTATCTGCGAAAAATTTGGGTTATTAAAGAAACTTGAAACCATCGACGCCGTGGCCCTGTTGTATGATATCCATAAGCATTCCCCGAAGCCGCTGGGGGGGACCGGTTTTTTATCACCTGACAGCTTTTTCCCTCTCGGGATGAAAATATATCGCGACATCGAGGAGCTGGCCATCGAGGGTGTCCCATCCCACAAACTTAGAGGCATCGAAGCTTATATCACCGAAGGTATTCCCAAGCATACAGAAGAGAGGCTGCAGTCCCTGAGCTATTTTTACGAGGAATTTTATAAGAAAGCGGAATCTCTGGGTTTTTCTATCCGGTCAAAACGATACCAGCTTGCGGCCGAACAGGTTGAACAAGCGGGACTTGAGCGATATGACCGTATCATCTTTGCCGGGTTTTTTGCCCTGACCCATGCCGAAAAGGCCCTCTTTCGGAAGTTGCTTTCCCATGACAATACGGTTTTCCTTTTCCAGCAGGGAGTCGGTCTTTCGGAAAAACTCAAGGAATTCGGTATTCCTCCAGAGCCGGCGGTGACAGAAGTTTCGGAACCCGATATCCACTTCTACAGCAGCCCGGATAGCCATGGACAGGTTTTGGCCCTTGGCAAGGTGCTCGACACCAGGGTGGAGGCCGGAAATTCCCTGGATGAAAACACAGTCATCGTCCTGCCGACGTCAGATACCCTTTTTCCTCTCTTACGGCAAGGTCTCTCCAACATTACCGAGGATTCCTATAACGTATCGATGGGTTATCCTTTGTCTCGGACTCCGGTCTTTGGTTTTCTCAACAGCCTCATGGAACTGGTCACTTCCATGGACGGAGACCGGATCTATATCCCGGACTACCTGAAATTTGTCTTGCATCCCTATACTAAAAACATTTATTTCCATAGAAATTCGGAGACCACCCGGATCCTTTTTCACACGCTTGAGGATGAACTGCTCAGACACAAGGCCAGGACCTTTACCACCCTCGAGGAGATCGAGGGGAGCAAAACGCTCTTCAGGGAAGTCAAAGAGAAACTTCCCACCGGCAAAAAAGAGGCGACCGAAGAGCGGCTCAGGGAGCATCTGAAGGAAATTCACAGAATCACCCTTGGAAATTTCCTCTCCTTTGAGAATGTTGGGGAGTTCGCAAGGAATGGCATCGATATTCTCGTCTTTCTCTTCAATCAGAGCCCCGCAAAACTGCATCCTCTTTTCCATCCCTTTTCGGAATCCCTGATCGCGGCGCTTGACGTTCTTCCCCGATCGTTGATGAAGGAGATCTCCTTTAAAGACCGATCCAGCTACTTTTTTTTCCTGCGGAAGTATATCGCCACCTGCCATACTCCTTTTCCCGGCACACCGCTCAAAGGGTTGCAAGTGTTAGGTTCACTGGAAACACGCAATCTCAAGTTCAAGAGTGTCTTCGTCCTGGATGCCAATGAGGATGTCCTTCCCGAAACGAAAAAGGAAGAAACTCTCATTCCCTTCAGAGCCCGGGAAATCCTGGGTCTTCCCACTTATTTCGACAGGGATAAACTGACGGCCTATTATTTCGATACGCTCCTGAAAGGGGCTAAAGACGTCCATCTTTTCTTTATCGAAAACGACAAGACAGAGAGGTCCCGTTATGTGGAAAAGCTTCTCTGGGCGAGGCAGAAAAGGGACAAGACCACCGACGTGAGACGCTACATCAGACCCATTCAATACCAGGTGAACCTGGTCAACAAAAACCCGGAGCCTATTGTTAAGACCGGAGACGCCGTCGCTTTCCTGAAAGAGTTTACCTTCAGCGCAACGGCTTTAGACCGGTATCTGGCCTGTCCCCTTAAGTTTTATTACGCGTCTGTCCTTGGACTGAGACCCAAAGAGGAAATATCAGGAGACATCGAGCGCGATGAGCTGGGAAATTTTATTCATGCCGTCTTGAGGGATTATTTTTCAGAAATAAAACATAAGCCGCTGAAAGAAACGGATATGAACTTGGCTCGGATGGATGCTCTGGTAGAAAACCATTTTGCGAATAGATACGGCGCCGATTCCTCAGGCGCGCTTTATCTGCTGAAGAGGCAGGTTAAAAGGCATTTGGGTGAATTTCTCGAGGCTTATTGCGTTCCGCTCGTGAACGAAAACAGCATTGCCATCCTGGCCTGCGAGGAGAAAATAAACGTCAGGGTAAACGCGTTTAATTTGGCGGGAAGAATAGACAGAATCGAGAAGAGGAATGGCAAGATTGTCATCGTTGACTATAAAACCGGCGCCAACCAGGCGTACTTGAAGATTGACCTGAAAAAGCTTAAAATGGACAGACGGGAGAGTTGGGAACAGGCCATCGGGAGCCTTCAGTTGCCTTTCTACATCATGCTTTACAGCGAAAAAGAAAAAATCCGGATAGAGGAACTTGAGGCCCTGTTTCTGTTTTTGGGCCGTTCAAAAATAGGAAAGGAAATCGAACTTCCATTGTTCAATGGAGCTTCGCCGGACGAGGTGTACGCTCCGCTGAAAACGGTCATTTTAAAACTACTTCAGGAAATAATCGACCCCTCCGTCCCATTCGGACCGGCGATTGACCTGAAGAGGACCTGCCCCGCATGTGATTATCAAACCATCTGCGGAACACAGTGGATTCTAAGATGATTTTCTCCACAGGGGTCCACCTTCCAATCGGGGTTGGGTATAGGGAGTCAGTCGTTTGAGTGATCTTCATGTTAAACCCTCCACTGATGAAAAAACTTCCCCTGTCCGCCTGCTCGCTGAACAGGCTTTTTCAAGAGCCGCTGGAGCTCCTCTGGTTGCGGGAAACAGCGTGCGAATTCTCCGGGATGCCCGGGAGAATTATCCCGCCTGGCTTGAAGCGATCGACGCTGCCAAAAAAACCATCCATTTTGAAAACTATATCATCCACGAAGACGACATAGGCAATCAGTTCGCCCGGGCTCTGGCCGCCAGGGCGCAAGAAGGGGTTCGCGTCAGGCTGATTTATGACTGGCTGGGGGCGCTCGGCAACACCTCGCCCCGCTTCTGGGAGCGGCTCAGGAAGGCCGGTGTGGAAGTCCGGTGTTACAACCCACCCCAATTAGACCACCCTTTGAGCTGGCTTAGCAGGGATCATCGAAAGATGATTGCCGTTGACGGCAGGATCGGTTTTGTAACCGGCCTTTGCATCGGTCTCAGGTGGGTCGGTTCCCCGAAGCGTTCTATTGAGCCCTGGCGCGACACGGGCGTTGAAGTGCGGGGACCGGCGGTATCTGACATTGAGCATGCCTTCGCCGACGTATGGGCAGAGACGGGCTCTCCCCTGCCTGAAGACGAGTTGCCGGAAAGAGGGAGCCTCCCCCGGGCGGGGGATATGGCGTTACGCGTCGTCGCAAGTGTTCCGAACACCGGGGGGCTTTACCGGCTGGATCACCTCATTGCGGTTTTAGCGCGCAAAAACCTCTGGTTGACGGACGCTTACTTTGTCGGAATGACTCCGTATGTGCAAGCCCTCAGAACAGCCGTGAGGGACGGCGTAGATGTCAGACTTCTCGTGCCCGGGACCAACGATATTCCTGTTCTTCGGGCTTTTTCCAGGGCCGGATACCAACCCCTGCTCGAAGCCGGAATCAGGGTCTTTGAATGGAACGGATCGATGCTCCACGCCAAAACGGCAGTTGCAGATGGAAGATGGGCCAGGGTAGGATCGACTAACCTCAACATGGCAAGCTGGATAGGGAATTATGAGCTGGACGTTGCGGTAGAAGATGAAACTTTCGCGAAGACGATGGAGCAGATGTACCTCGAAGATATTGCCCATTCAACGGAGATTATCTTGAGTAAACGCAGCGGAGTGAGGTTGGCTCAAAAAAGACCTGGGCGATTTCTCGGTCAAAGGGGAAGGGGCGAGGGAACCCTCAGCCGTGCGGGGGCGGGGGCGATCAGAATAAAAAACGCCGTCGGCGCCGCGGTGTCCAACCAGCGAATATTGGGTCCCGCGGAGGCAAGAATGATGTCCGGCGTAGGCCTGGTTTTTCTGGCCCTGGGGCTGACGAGTGTTTTCTGGCCCCGTTTGGTAACCATTCCCCTCGCGCTGTTGTGCGGCTGGCTGGGCGTTTCGCTCCTCATCAGCGCTTACCAGCTTCACAGAAAAAGAAGCAAGGATCCGGATAAATAATACTATAGCAGACGTAATAAGTAATGTGTCATTGCGAGGAGCGGAGCGACGAAGCAATCTATTGAAACCATTAGAGATTGCTTCACTTCGTTCGCAATGACAACGTAACAGCACTAAATGCGTTTGTATTAGACTTTGTGGAACCGCTATATTTATGATTTACGCCATGCTTAACCTTTCGGATCATATTGCAAAATCCATTATTCAGAAATTGGCTGATTCGGCGGATATTCGGATCAACGGGAATCGACCCTGGGATATTCAGGTTAAGGATGAACGGTGTTACAAGCGGATTTTATACCACCAGAGCCTGGGCCTGGGCGAGTCTTATATGGATCGGTGGTTTGAATGCGAGCGGTTGGATGAATTTATCATTCATATTCTCCGTGCCCGGATTGAAAAAAATATTAGAGAAGGCTGGCGGAAACCCTTCTTTTCCTTTCAGGAAATTCTGGTCGGTTTGAAAAGCTTAACCCGGGCTTTCAGGGTCGGGGAGGCGCATTACGATATGGGAAATGAATTTTTTGAAAAAATGCTTGACCGGAGGATGACCTATACCTGCGGTTATTGGAAAAACGCGAAGATTCTCGATGACGCTCAGGAGGCAAAACTTGAACTCGTCTGTAAAAAACTCGGAATTCAGCCGGGGATGAAGGTTTTGGATATCGGATGCGGATGGGGAAGTTTTGCCAGGTATGCGGCGGAACGTTACGACGTCGAGGTCGTCGGAATTACCGTTTCGAAAGAGCAGGCCGACTTAGCCAAACAGCTCTGTAAAGGGCTTTCCGTTGAAATACGCCTGCAGGATTATCGGGACTTAAAAGGATCCTTTGACCGTGTCGTTTCTCTGGGGATGTTTGAGCATGTCTGTCATCTCAATTACAGGTCCTATATGAAGGTTGTTCATCAGAATTTAAAGAAGCATGGACTTTTTCTGCTCCATACCATTGGAAACAATGGAGAGACAGCAGGGATTGACTCCTGGATCAGCAAGTATATTTTCCCCAACTCCATGCTTCCTTATATTACTCATATCGGACGGGCCATTGATGGGCTTTTTATCATGGAGGACTGGCATAATTTTGGCAGTGATTACGATAAAACGTTAATGGCCTGGCACCATAATTTCGAAGCGTCAAAGGACTTATGGATCGAAAAGCATGGCGACCGGTTTTACCGGATGTGGAAATATTTTTTATTAATTTGCGCCGGAACGTTCAGAGCAAGGGAACTTCAGCTGTGGCAGATCGTCCTTTCTAAAGATGGGGTACCGGGGGGGTATCCGTCATTCAGGTGAGGGGGTATAAGGAATAGCCCCCCAAGAACAGCGATAGAAAGTTGTCATTGCGAGCGAAGCGAAGCAATCTCAAGATTTTACGATAAGATTGCCACGCACCCTTCGGTGCTCGCAATGACATGATTAATAAGTGGGTGCGAAGTCTATCGCTGTTCTTGGGAGCCCGAGAACGATTGACAAAACTTCTGAAGTATCATACAAATAAAGGAGCCGTCCAGAGTAACCGCAGGGGTCTTTTATTTTTAATGAACGAAACTTTTCCGGTATCAAAAATGTTAAAACAAAACGTTCTAAAGCAAGCCCATCCCTTTGACTACAAAACTTCTGAAGGGGTCTTCGTAATGGATTCCAGGGGAAGAATCCTTTTTGCCAATTCTTATGCTGAAGAGATTCTGGGCTTTTCCAAGGGAGAAATGACCGGGAAATACTGTTATGAGGCCTGCGAAGGCCAAGATTTGGCGGGCAACCGTTTTTGTTTCGAAGGATGTACGGTCATGGAAATGGTCAATCGGAATGAGATCGTTCAAAACTTTGACATTCAGGTGTTAAACAAAGCCGGAAAAAAAATCTGGTTGAATGTGACGACTCTTCTTGAACCAAACTCCCCCGTTTCGAGAGATTCCAAAATTATTCATATCTTTCGTCCGTCTCCCTCTTCGACGGGAATGGAATATTTTTGCCGTCAGATTCCGGAAGTCAATGAGACCTTAAGCAGGAGCAAGGGATTGCTTGAAACCTTTCAGCGGGCAAACAATGTGACCCTGTGGGTCAGGAAATTTGGTTTGAGCCCTCGCGAGGGAGAGGTCCTCATGTCCTTAACGCAGGGGTCTAACGCCAGAGATATTGCCTCGAGGCTTGGCCTGAGTACAACCACCGTTCGCACCCATATCCAAAGAATCTTGAAAAAACTCCAGGTTCACAGCATGCTAGAGGCGGTTGCCCTTGCCCTGGGGAAAAATCACTCCTGACCCTATTTTTTTTCAATGGCTTCAACTTGCATGTTGATGTCAACCTCATCGCCGACTAACAATCCGCCGCTATCCAGAATTTTATTCCAGACAATTCCGTAATCTTTACGATTAATTTTCGTGGTCGCGGAGAAACCCGCCCGCCGGTTCCCCCAAGGGTCTTTATCCGCGCCTAAATATTCAACCTCAAACATTACCTGCCGCTTAATGCCGTGGATGGATAAATCCCCAGATAACGCGTATTTTTTGCCTCCGGAAGGCGTTATTTTTTTGCTTTCAAAACTAAGGGTTGGAAATTTTTCGGTGTCGAAAAAATCAGGCGATTTTAAGTGGGTATCCCTTTTTTCATGATTGGTATTAATGCTGGAGGCCATGATCGTGAATTTTCCTTTTGAAATTTCCGGTTTCTTTTCATCGAATGTAAAAGCGCCTTCAAAATCCTTAAACTCTCCCTGAAGTTTGCTGACCACATGCCTCACTTGAAATCCTGCGTGAGAATGTGCGGGATCTATGGTATATTCTGCCGCATGTCCTGCGGGCGAGAACATCAACAAACATCCAATGATGATCATAAAGACCGGTTTTTGAAACTCTTTTGACATGACAAACTCTCCCTGGTGAATAGATGACGAAGCGTCAATTTCTTTTCTATTTATTGATGGCGCAAAACAGATAGAAATTTAGATCAACATTTCTTCACTTAATCATAGAAAGAAGGGTTCTACAATCAAAAAAACTGTTTTTTCCAAATTGACCCAAGAACAGAGTTAGAAAGCTGTCATTGCGAACAAAGTGAAGCAATCTCAAGACTTTACGATAAGACCCAAGAACAGCGATAGAAAGTTGTCATTGCGAGCGAAGCGAAGCAATCTCGCCATCGTGAACCGAGATCGCCACGCACCCTGCGGGCGCTCGCGATGACAGGCAAAACAAGGAGTTACAAATCCTATCGCTTGGGTAAGATTGCCACGCACCCTTCGGTGCTCGCAATGACATGATTAATAAGTGGGTGCGAAGTCTATCGCTGGTCTTGGGATTGATTTTACGATTATAAAGGTAGAGCGTATTTCAGGAGGAATTAAAATGTTTCCGGTTTCGGTGCAGAAGGAGAAAGATCTGGTGGAAAGAATGAAAAAACTAGAGGTTCGTGAGGAGGATATCGAAGAAAGCTTTGTCCGCTCTTCCGGAGCCGGGGGCCAAAATGTTAATAAAACCTCGACCTGCGTTGTTCTTCACCATCTTTTAACCGGCATCAAGGTGAAATGCCAAACAGAGCGCTCCCAGGCGCTCAATCGTTTCCTTGCCCGCAGGATTTTACTGGATAAGATTGAGAAACAAAAAGAAGGAAAATTGAGCGCAGAGCAGAAGCGGGTTGAAAAGATCCGCCGTCAGAAGAGAAAAAGGTCTCGTCGCGCAAAATTAAAGGTGCTGGAGGAAAAAAGTCATCAGGCCAAAAAAAAATCTCTCAGGTCTCCAGTCCGCTCTAAGGAGGTATTGGATTGACTCGAAACCTTTGGATTTAGAAAGGTCCGTGGCCGCCGCTCAACCACTTGATGGTTAAAATACCGAGAAGGGTCATTCCCAATGACCCGGCCACGTGACTGACAATGATGACAAGGCTCCAAAGGAACTCCTGCCTGACGAAGAGAGTGACCGTTTCGGCGGAAAAGGTTGAAAAGGTGGTTAATCCGCCTAAAAACCCTGTGGTTACCGCCAGCCGGACTTCGGGAGGGAACGCCGGATTTTTATCCAGGTAAACCATTGCGATTCCCATTAAAAACCCGCCGATCAGGTTTGCGGCCAGCGTCCCTAAAGGAACGGTCGGAAAAACAGGATTTAAGAAAATCCCAAGGCCCCATCTTAACCACGCCCCTGCCGCGGCCGTGATTCCGATAGCCAGAAGGGAAGACAAGCCCATTTCGATCATCCTTGTTTAATAAAGCATAAGTCAGTCATCTTTAAGCGATTAGAGCCTTTCTGTCAAGAAATTTCCGCTGGAGCAGCGCCCCCAGGAACCAGAAGAAGGTCATTCCGCCAACTGCCAGCTCGAGGATTTTCTGTTGATGAAGATGTTTTAGTCCCAGGGAAATTTCTTTCCAGGGGTTGGGATAAAACCCGGATGGAACAACCCGTTAGCCTTGGAGAGCTCGTGGGCGGGCAGCATTTCAGGAAGCCTTGTTGGGAGGTATCATTCACGATCGCTCACTTTTAGCGGAATTTAAATTACTCGAACATTCCGAACTCAAGGGACTGTATTTTTCAAAATGAGATCATTGTCTGAAATATTAAAGGGGGAATATTATTACTTGGAATTGGAAGTGTTTTTGCCGTAATCGGAATTTATTAATTAATAGCTCCTAAGGGTACCTGTAGTTCATTTTGTGCTTTACGTTGCTTTTCAGGAGTTACTGGAGCTTCTACAGCTTCACGTCTCTCCATTTGAGGCACGGCACAAGATATTAAGAAAACTACACAAATAATTCCTAAAAGACTATTCTTCATACTATATCGAATTGCGGTTGGTGGGCTAACATAGCAAATCCTGAAAATAAATTAAAAAGAACTTCATATTGGAAAAAAGAATTTTTAGAAATTTTCCGGGAACTTCACCAATTGAAACTCCTACATTTCAATGGAGTTTCTTTTATTTAAGATCTATCAGGTTACTTTTGTTAAGGCAACGATTCAATAAACTGACTCAAGCTACTTTCGAGGGAATCAAAATTTGGGTTATACATTAACCTTCGAATAACCCCTTTCTTTAGATTTTCTTCGCTGATTTCCCCTAAATAGTCCTCTTTTTTATTTTTGCAGCGATCATATTTTCCCATCTCTTTGGGAAAATAATGACTGCAATAGGCGTAGTCCCCATTGATACCATAATGAGCTGAAGCGGCTGAAAGAACAATAGCAGTATGAGCTGACGTGAGAATATGCTGATCAGGGAAGAAACTATTTACCCTATCAATTTTTCCGGAAGGAATTCCTGTTTTAGTCGTATAAAGGATCATTTTGTTATTGGGATTATTTGCTTTGTCAAAAAAATCAACTGTACCAGAAATCATAACAGTTGAATCGTCCTCACTGGCGGCTATAAAAGTCGGAATTGTTAACTTGTGATTATCAAGTGACGACCGTACCTCTAGAGTGAGGAGATAAATCTGGTAGGCTGCGTTGTAAGGGAAAGACTCATATTTGAACGGGTCTTCGTCCTTCATCAGGTCAATCCATTTTGCTCCGGGAAGGGCCCAACTATAAATTTTGTGTAAATTGGCGAGTGAAGCCATTGAAGTAATCTGAATTGCCGGTGAAAAAAGGAATAACCCTTTGACCCGAGGGTCGCGAAGACTCTGGCTAACACTGAGCGCTCCTCCGGTAGAAAAACCCCATAAATAGACTTCATCCACTTCGGAGGCTAATGCATCCGTTCCAAATGCCTCTGCCTGGGCCCATTCCTGCCAAGTCACATCTAACAAATCCCCTGGGCGTGTTCCATGGCCCGGCAAAAGAATTGCCATTACCCGAAAACAATGTTCCTGAAAGAATTGGCCTAATTGGCGGGTAAAATAGGGAGAGTCAGTCAGTCCGTGAGACAATAATACTCCCCTCCGATAACGTTTATTCTTACCAGGAGCACAGGACTGGGGAGGTTCTAATTCGAAGGGAGAATTCCCATCAATAATTTCTTCCCGACCTTTATTTTTCAGATCGGTTCTCGAATTAGCAATCACCTTCCTGCTGAGCTTGATATAGTTTTCAAATGACAGGCCATCATACTTAATATCAGTACCCCCACCTGTCGGCTGATGTCTGTCAGAAAGAGCAACGTGAACCGTTTGAGCAGTTGTAGCGCATCCGGAAAGAAAAAAAATAAATATTAGAAATAATTTAACAGAATTCATCAATAGTCCTAAATACCCAATGCTTGTTCAACTTTTTTACTCTGATTCTGTACGATGTCCTTGAATTCACCCGCAATCCATCTCTTTTCGACGTCCCAATAATCCGTTCTTTTTTTCCCCTCAACGACAGAGTTGGCTGCTAATGTCATCAAAACGGCCTGCTGTTTTTGAGTCTTATAACCATCAACAGGTGCCCCCGCCCAGTCAATAACGGTATCAAGGGATTGGCCATTAATATCTTGTTTATAAGGTTCGTAAAATAAACGGTCATCCTTAGAAAATTTCCTAATCGTTTTGCCATCGTATTTATCAATGACTTCGATGGAATCATAGGGTCGATACACAACGGCAAAAAGAGTGAATCCATCTTTATTCGCCGTATCAATGCTCGTCAATATGTAATGTTGAGCATCCTTCACCCCATATTGTTTTAAAACCTTTTGATAATATTCAGAGGCATTTTTCATCCGCCGGAAAGCCTCTCCGGTATTGCCGTCAGGTCCTACTTGGTCAAGTCGTTTGCCGTAAGCGGACTCATAGGTGTCATTTAAAGTTACCTTAGCCTGAGCTTTTATCAAACCATCATTAATATCTTTCAAACTTGTGGCGGCATAATAGGGCACAGCGGCTACCCCCTCCAGTAATCCTGCCGCTATTTGTAAAGGAGATAGAACTAAATGGCCAATGCCTAAAAACATTGAACTGAACCCATGGCCACTATCTGGGCCTCCCTGTTGTGGAGTCGCGCAAGAAAAAAGGCCGAAAATGAAAACGAAAATTAAAGGAAATAGTTTATTTTTTACCATAAGACCTCCGTATGTTGTTTCATTAGAAATATTGAAATTTAAATAAACTTTAAAACATTGTGTTTTGAAATTCTAAACTTAATTGATGATAAACCCCAAAACAGCGGGTTCTTTATTTAGAATGAACAGAAAAGGCGACCTAATACTATAATTTCAAATTATTTAAGTCAAATCTTTCTTTATTTACATTAATGAATACGGGATGTAACACCCTAGAACAGCGATAGAAAGTTGTCATTGCGAGCGAAGTGAAGCAATCTCGCTATCTTGAATCGAGATCGCCACGCACCCTACGGATACTCGCGATGACAGGCAAAACAAGGAGTTACAAATCCTATCTCTCCTGGGTAACATACTATCCTTTAGAAAAATGTTATGCTGCGGTTATCAGGAAGGATTCTAAGCGGCCTTTCGGGGATGAATATATCTCTCGATTTCGGTCTTAGATTGACGCTCGGTCATTTCTAGTTCGTAACTGGTTTGGAGGTTCATCCAAAATTGAGGTGTATTCCCAAAATATCTTCCCAATCGTAACGCGGTATCTGCCGTAATCGCTCTTCTCCCCTTAACAATTTCCGATATTCTTGTCACAGGAACCCGTAACTCTCGAGACAATCCATTGGCCGTAATTCCAAGGGGTTGCATCAAGTTAATTTCCTTAATGGTAAACGACCATTTTAAAAACGTTATCGTTGAAGGCGCCCAGAAATTGGGTCCAGAGGAAAAACTGAAATCCGGAGCGTTTAAGTAAATCCTGATATCGGCTGGCCCTCATCTCATTTTTTCCTGTTTTGAAATCGAGTTAATCTATCATAATTCAGCTTTTTTGAAAAATAATATTCGTTTGTCGCCGCCTTGACAGGTTCTAAATAGCTGGTAAATTTAGGAAAAGAGATTGAATTTAATTGTCATCGGAGGTTTGATGGATTTCGATCATGACCTGTTGATTCAAACGTACCTGGCTGAAGCCGAAGAACAATTAGTCCGGATGGAGGAGTCGTTGGTTCTTCTGGAGACTCAGCCTGAAAATAAGGAAATGATTGAGATCTTATTTCGCGCGGCGCATACCCTGAAAGGAAACGCTTCTACGACGGGGTTTATGCGGGTGGCCGAGTTTGCCCATGGACTGGAGGATGTTCTTCAGCAACTCCGGAAAGGGACCCGGGTGGCCGAGAGCCGGTTGATTACCCTTTTGTTGCGCGCGGTAGACTTTTTGCGCCGGGTCGTGCCGGAGTATGCGGCTGGAACAGACGAGTCGCTTCTGGGGGACGAAAAACTATTCAAACAGTTGACCGGGCTTAAATTAGACGAGATCGATGAGAAAGAGACCTCTTTGACGGCTTCCGGGAGTGAAGCCCGCGGGGGGAAATTCGAAAGAAGAGAAGACGAGGCCCGGGAAGGGGTTTATCGTAACAAAACACTCCGGGTCGATCTTGACAAACTGGACCGCCTGCTCAACCTTGCCGGCGAGATTACGATTGCGCGGGGGAGATTCAGTCAGATTTTGGAAGAGCGGGCAGGCAAATTAGGACAGGAGGTTCTGGAGGCCAACACCGCCACGGACGCTCTGTTCCTGGAGCTTCAAGAAGAAATCATGAAGATCAGAATGGTCCCGGTGGGGCCGATGTTCCGTCAGCTTATCAGAACCGTCCGGGATGTCGCGTTGGCCCACGGCAAGACGGCCCGTCTCGTGATCGAAGGGGGTGAAGTTGAAGTCGATACGGCAATGATCGAACTCCTGAAAGATCCCATTGCCCACATGATTCGGAACGCTTTGGACCACGGGATTGAATCGCCGGAAATCCGCGCTGAAAAACAAAAAGATCCCTGCGGACAATTGATCCTAAGGGCCTTTCATGATTCGGGTAACGTTGTGATACAACTCATGGATGACGGATCCGGGTTTAACCGCAAACGGATTATCGAGAAAGCGGTTTCAAAAGGGTTAATCTCCGAATCACAGAAACTTTCAAATGCGGAGGTCTATAGCTTCATTTTCATGCCCGGGTTTTCGACCTCTGAAACGGTGACCGATCTTTCCGGACGAGGAGTTGGAATGGATGTTGTGAAGCGAAACATCGAAGCGCTGCGCGGATCAATTGAGATCGACAGTCAGGAGGAAAAAGGGTCTGCCCTGACCATTCGACTTCCCCTGACCCTGGCCATTATTGACGGATTTGCCGTGGGTGTGGGCAAGGAGACTTATATTATTCCCATCGAGAACGTGATTGAATGCGTGGACCTGACGCAACAGAACAGGCGTGATCGTGACGGACAAAACATCATCAATCTGCGGGAAAAGGTTCTCCCTTACTTTTATTTGAGAGAAAACTTTGGGCTGGGAGGGGAGGCTCTAGGACGTGAAAGCATCGTGGTCGTTAAGAATCAAGACCGCCTGGCCGGCATCGTGGTCGATACCTTATTCGGAGAAAACCAGGTGGTGATCAAGCCTCTTGGAAAGTTTTTTCAAGGCCTCCCCGGGGTTTCCGGATCGACCATTCTGGGCAACGGCAAGGTGGCTTTGATTCTGGACATTCCGGCGCTGATTCGGGACGCGGCCGGAAAACAGACCCGGATGGCGGATCAACTGGTTTAATTGAATGAAAAGCGTAAACGGTTGTTTTCAATCAAGGGGGTTGGCCCATGCACGGGTCGTCGACGATTATCAATCTAAAATAAAAAGGAAGAAATGAACCGTAAAAAAATTTTGTTGGTGGATGATGCGGATACCATTCTCATGATGGAAAAAATGATCCTTGGCAAGGGAGGGTTTGATCTGATCATCGCAAAAGACGGCCAGGAGGCCGTAACGAAAGCTGTTTCTGAAAAACCTGATCTTATTCTGATGGATGTGAATATGCCCAAAATGAACGGTTTTGAAGCCTGTCAAAAAATTAGAGCGCACGAGGCGACAAAATTGATTCCGATTATCATGGTGACCACGCGGGGTGAAATGGAAAGCAGGGAAAGCGGTTTTGAAAATGGCTGTAATGATTATGTCACAAAACCGATCAACGGGCTGGAGTTAATGTCCAAGGTTAAAACTTATTTGGTTGATTTAAAATAAACGCCGGTCAAAACAAGAGAAACCCGGGAGCGTCGTGATGAAGAGTGATGGAACTCATAAACCCGCCTATATTCAAAAAATACAGGAAGAGACAAAACAGTTTACTCAGAATCTGCTGATTGAAAACGACAGGATCCGCCTCCTGGCGGCAAAACTTCAGAGCGAGAAAACCCGGATTGAGGAACAGCTTGAGATAACGGATAAAGAGCTCGGCCGTTACATCAGGGAAGAGGCCCGCTGGAAAGAACAGATGTCTAAAATCGAGGAAGAAAGCCGCCATTTTTCACAGGAATATATCGAAGTAGAGAAACAAAACTCCAATTTGGCGAACCTCTATGTCGCGAGTTATCGCTTGCACAGCACTTTGGACCGGCAGGAAGTTCTGTTGACCATTCAAGAAATTGTCACTAACCTGATTGGATCTGAAGAGATGGCCCTCTTTGAGCTGGACTCCCGCAATTCGTCCCTAACGTGCCTGTCGTCTATGGGGATTGAAGAAGAACATTATAAAAGTGTCCCCCTCGGCGCGGGCCTTATCGGTCGTGCGGTTTCATCCGGAGAGCTTTATTCGGCTAAACCCGGCCAACCTCCTGGAGCGTTCGCGGGAGAGTGTGATTTAACCGCCTGTATCCCTTTAAAAGTCGGGGGCAAGGTCATCGGAGCCATTGCCATTTTCCGGTTGCTGGAGCAGAAACCCGGCCTTGAAGCGGTCGATTTTGAGCTGTTTGATTTATTGGCGACCCATGCCGCCGTTGCGCTTTATTGTACCCGCCGATCGGCCCGGGAAACCGCGGGAATCGTCGAATAAAATGAATTCTAAATCAACTCTTATTCCTCTTCTTCCGGTCGGCCTTCCGTCAAAAGGCAGAGATGCGGCCCAATCTCCCGGGGGTATTTCAACTGTTTATCTTCACGCAGGACAATTGTTTGCCGCCTCGACACCTTCTGTGGTCACCACGGTTTTAGGTTCCTGCGTTGCGGTTGGTTTGTGGAACCCCTTTTTGAAAGTCGGAGGGGTTAACCATTATCTTCTCCCGTTCAGAACCGGGAAAAATGAAACTTCAGCCAGATTTGGTGATGTCGCGATACATTCTCTCATCGAAAAAGTGTTAAACCTGGGAGGGATGAAGACC
This sequence comes from Nitrospirota bacterium, assembly GCA_016178585.1. Taxonomy (NCBI): domain Bacteria; kingdom Pseudomonadati; phylum Nitrospirota; species Nitrospirota bacterium. The sequence continues at coordinate 14,722 of JACOTA010000038.1, read as the reverse complement.
GATCTTCGTGCCAAGATTTTCGGAGGAGCTTGTGTCGTTAAAGAGATGAAGGGAAACAGCGAAAATCTGGGATTGAAAAATGTCGAAGTGGCCCGCCGCCTCCTTCAGGAAGAGGGAATTCCTGTTATGATCGAGGACGTTGGAGGGGCACAGGGTCGTAAATTGGTTTTCCACGTCAATGAAGGGGTTGCCTGGGTCAAATTGTTGGGGGGAAGAAAACCAGCGCCGGTTAAAGAAGGAGAATAAACATGGCATCCGTTAAAGAAGCAGTTGATCAAAAACAATACCTGACCTTTTACCTGGCCGGGGAGGAATACGCGATCGGCCTTCTCCAGGTAAAAGAAATTATTGAGTATGGTGTTTTAACAAAGGTTCCTTCTATGCCAAAATCGATCCGGGGGGTTATCAACCTTCGGGGAGGGGTGGTTCCTGTGGTTGACCTGGCGGTTAAGTTCGGACTTCCGGAAAGTTCGATGACCAGGAGAACCTGTATTGTGATCGTTGAAATTGAGATTGAGGGAGAAAAGAGCGTGGTCGGGGTTATTGCCGATGCGGTCAACCAGGTTATGAACCTCTCATCGGAAGATATTGAGCCTCCCCCTTTCTTCGGAACGCAGGTGAAGGCCGACTATCTCCTGGGAATGGGAAAGGTCGACAAAAAATTCATTCAAATTCTCGATGTCAATCAGGTCTTGTCCCATGACGAGCTTCCGGCGATTATTCGCGCCAAAACGGTGGAGGCAAAAGAAATGGTTGAACCTGACGGATCAAAGAAAGAGAAAGGCAAGTCCTTTTGAATGGATAAGAATGAAGTCAGGCCTCCTCAGGAGGAGGGAGGCCTCTCCCCGATGACAGAAAGGGAGTTTGCTCTTTTTCGGGCCTTGATTTATCGGAAGGCGGGTATTTACCTGGGCCCGCCGAAAAAAGCTCTGCTGGCGGGACGTCTTTCGAAGCGTTTACGGGAACTCAATATTCGTTCTTTTGGAAAATACTACGAAAGGGTTGTTGAGGAGGATGGAGAGGAACTTATTACTCTGCTGGATCGCATTAGTACGAACGAGACCCATTTTTTTCGCGAACCCCGCCATTTTAAATTTTTAGAGGAACAGATTTTCCCCGAATGGAAAGCTCAGGCTTTATCGGGTCTTAAGAATAGAAAAATTCGCGTCTGGAGCGCTGCCTGTTCGACCGGGGAAGAACCCTATTCCCTTGCGATGCTCCTCTTTGATCACTTTCCTCCCTCTTCCGGCTGGGAGATCGAAATTCTCGCCACCGACCTATCGGCCCGGGTTCTAAAAAATGCCGAAGCGGGTATTTTTTCTAAAGACAAAGCCCATGAAATTCCGGAGAAATTTCTCAAAAGTTATATGTTGAAGGGGACCGGGCAACACGCCGAAAAAATGAAAGCGGGAACGGCGATCCGGTCGATCATCAGGTTTAGCCGGTTAAATTTGAATGATGCGGCTTATCCGTTAAACGGCTTTTTTGACCTGATTTTCTGCCGGAACGTGTTGATTTATTTTAATGCCGAATCGAAAGCCCGCGTCATCCGCCGTTTATTTTGTTATCTGGCCCAGAAAGGGTATCTTTTTCTGGGGCACGCCGAAAGTGTAAACTTTCAAGATGGTCTGGCCCGATCCATCATCCCGACCGTTTACACCCATGGGGGAAAAACGGACCCAAACCGATCGGTTCTATCAAGCCGGGTGCCGGAAAAACATTGACGAGATCGACGAAAAGTATTTCCTGCCAAAGCTTCGAGAGAACAAGGCACGTCTTTTAAGACTTCAAGAGAGAATTGACTCTCCTGAAAGAGCTTGAATTCCCTTCTTTTTAAACGATAAGATAAAGAACGTACAGAGCGGCTTTGGGAGGTGTTTCGTTGGAACGAGATTTTGTTATGTCAGTTGGAAAGGCTGAGGAAGCGGTCAATGCGGTTTTACGGAAATTCGGCCGCGAAAAGATGGTCGAACGGTTTTGGAACCATGACCCTTCGCTCTGGAAAAGCGATTTGGGCATTCAACGAAAGATCAATGCCCGGCTCGGTTGGTTGACGATAACGGGTTTTATGCGAACACAACTCGCGGCCTTAAGGGAATTTGGAACGACAATCAAAAAGGAAGGATTTAAAGACGTCGTTCTTCTGGGGATGGGGGGGAGCAGTCTCTGTCCGGAAGTCTGCCGGAATACTTTTGGAATTTCCCCGGGGTATCCTGAATTTCGGGTGCTGGATAGCACTGATCCGGCAACGCTTCTTCATCTGGAGGAAAAGCTCGATCTTCGCAAGACCCTTTTTATTGTGGCAAGTAAATCGGGTTCCACGATTGAATCGGAATCTCTGTTTCTCTATTTTTCAAAAAAAATAAAGGCTCTTGAAATTTCTTCTCCCGGAGATCATTGGGTCGCCATTACGGATCGGGGCTCCGCTCTTGAGAAAACAGCTTCTGAAAAACATTTCCGAAGGGTATTTTTGAATCCTCCCGATATCGGTGGAAGGTACTCCGCTCTTTCCTTTTTTGGATTGGTTCCTGCGGCATTGATAGGAATCGATTTGGAAACTTTTCTTAACCGGGCGGATGAGGTCATTAAAAGATGCGGTTCCGATGTTCCCGTCGAAGAGAACCCCGGCGCGGCGCTGGGAGCTGTGTTGTCGGAGCTCGGAAGAGAAGGAAGGGACAAGGTGACCTTTATTCTTCCACCGCCGATTAAAAGTTTTGGAGTCTGGATCGAACAACTTCTTGCCGAAAGCACAGGGAAAGAAGGAAAAGGGCTGATACCGGTCGAAGGAGAAGAACCCGGACAGCCTGATCAATATGGGAGCGACCGGCTCTTTATCTACTACAGGTTAAAGTCGCATCCGGATACGGCTTTAGACAGGTCGGTGGAGACTTTGAGGAAAGCCGGTCAGCCGGTTGTTGAAATTTTTCTTCGCGACCCGTATGACCTGGCAGGAGAATTCTTTCGATGGGAAATGGCAACCGCCGTAGCCGGCATTCAATTGGAAATCAATCCGTTTGACGAGCCCAATGTGACAGAGAGCAAGGAAAACACCAGCCGGATTTTAGAGATTTACCGGACCTCAGGGCATCTCCCGGAAACCCAAGTTCATCCAGACCCTTCTTTTGCCAAAAATTCAGGGGTATTTTTAAAACAGGTTAAGCCCTCTTCTTATGTTGCTTTATTGGCTTATCTTGAGCGTTCCCCCTCCACTGAGAATCTCCTGCAAAAGATGAGGGTCTCCATTCGAGACAAATTCCGGGTCGCGACCACGTTAGGGTACGGACCCAGATTTTTACATTCAACCGGCCAGCTTCATAAGGGGGGGGCCAGAAAAGGGGTCTTTTTTCAAATTACGGCAGATGATCCCGACGACGTTCCAATTCCTGAAAGAAATTACGGCTTCAGTATCTTAAAACGGGCTCAATCTCTCGGGGACTTGGATTCTCTGAAGAAAAAAGGATTGCCGGTGCTGCAGATCCATCTGGGACGATCCCCGGAGGAGGGGCTCGCTCACGTGATTCAACTCATTGAAGGATTTCAGCCGGCAGGAGGGAACTCATGCAGTTGGGGATGATTGGTTTGGGTAAAATGGGCGCCAATATGGCTCAAAAGCTGTTAAAAGGAGGCCATCAGGTGGTCGGTTTTGATCGAAGCGTTGAAACCGGTAAAGAATTGGCCTCCTTTGGAGGAGTCAAGGCCTCTTCGCTTCCGGCGCTCGTCGAAAAGCTTGAGCCTCCGCGAGGGGTATGGATGATGGTCCCGGCCGGAGAGCCGGTGAACCAGACCCTCAGAGAACTCCTTCCGCTCCTCTCTCCCGGCGATACGGTTATCGATGGAGGGAACTCTTATTATAAAGACGCCATCGAACGGTCCCAATTGCTGGCAGAAAGATCAATGGACTGGCTCGATGTGGGGACAAGCGGCGGAATCTGGGGACTGAAAGAAGGATATTGCCTGATGATTGGAGGAAAAAAGGAAGTATTTAACAGATTTGAACCGGTGTTTAAGACCCTGGCTCCGGAGGAGGGTTACCTGTATTGCGGAAAAACCGGAGCAGGACATTTTACAAAAATGGTGCATAACGGAATTGAATACGGGATGCTTCAGGCCTATGCGGAAGGGTTTGAAATGTTGAGAGCGTCTCCTTATGATTTTGATTTGCATTCCGTCGCGGACCTTTGGAATCATGGAAGCGTGGTGAGATCGTGGCTGCTGGAATTGGCGGCAGAGGCTTTTAAGAAGGACCCCGGGCTTTCTTCGATAAAAGGGTATGTTGAGGATTCAGGGGAGGGGAGATGGATGGTAAACGAGGCCATAGAAATGGGGTTGCCCTCCCCTGTCATCACCCTTTCGTTAATGGAGCGTTTTCATTCCCGTCAGACGGAGTCCTTTAGCGCGAAGGTCATTGCGGCCTTGCGAAAAGAATTTGGAGGACATGAGGTGAAAAAAACCAATGAATCCTGATCAAATGACTCCCGCGCCGATTCACCGCGAGGGATCGCCTGAATTTATTCCCGATCCCTGTACGCTCGTGATTTTTGGCGCATCAGGGGATTTGACGAAAAGAAAACTCATTCCCGCTCTGTTCAGCCTTTTCCAGCAGGGTTTGCTTCCAAAGACATTTTCGGTGGTCGGTTTTGCCAGGACGCCGATGAGTCATGAGGCGTTTCGGAAAAGATTTCCGGTGCAAATAAATTCCGAATTTGATCCGGAATGGAGGAGTTTCTCCGACCGTCTTTTTTATTTTTCCGGCGACTTTAAAGAAGAAAACGATTTCAGGAATCTATCGCAGTTTCTTGAAGGGAAAGAAAAGCTCCCGGCGTTCAGCTCCAATCTGCTGTTTTATTTGGCCACGCCGCCCAGCGTCTATCCAAAGATCATTGAAAATTTAGAACGGGCCGGTCTTTCCGGAAAACAGAGAGAGTCAAAGGGGGGCGCCCGGATCATTATCGAAAAGCCCTTTGGCCGGGATTTGAAATCCGCGGCTTCCTTAAATCGTTTGTCCGGTCAGGCATTTCACGAAAATCAGATTTTCAGGATTGATCATTACCTGGGGAAGGAAACGGTACAGAACATTTTGGCCCTCCGCTTTGCGAACGGCATATTTGAACCGATCTGGAACCGTCAATATATCGATCATGTCCAGATTACGGTTGCGGAGGGACTTGGCATTGAAGGACGGGGGGCGTATTACGAAGAAGCAGGAGCTCTTCGCGACGTGGTTCAAAACCATATGCTGCAACTTTTAACGCTTGTGGCCATGGAGCCCCCTGTTGCTCTGGATGCCGATGCCATCCGGGATGAAAAAGTCAAAGTCTGGCGGGCGATCCGTCCGATTCAGCCGAATGAGGTCAATCAATATACGGTTCGGGGACAATATGGCCCGGGCCCTTTTCATGGCCAGGAAATAAAAGGGTATCGACAGGAAGAGAAAGTTCACCCAAACTCTACCGTGGAAACCTATGTCGCCGTGCAGTTCTTTATTGATAATTGGCGGTGGAGCCAGGTTCCCTTTTATCTTCGGACAGGGAAAAGGCTGCCGAGACGGGTAACGGAGGTTGCCATCCAGTTCAAACGGGCTCCGCATCTCCTCTTTCGAAGATTTTCTGACCATACCCAGCAACCTAACCTTCTTCTCCTTCGGATTCAGCCGGATGAGGGCATTTCTCTTCAGTTTGAGGCCAAACATCCGGGTCCGGGAATTCAATTGAAGTCTGAAACGCTTGATTTCCGTTTTAATCCGCGGGCGGTTGTCAATAAGGATTCGGCCTATGAACGCCTTCTTCTTGATGCCATGAGAGGGGACCAAACCCTGTTTACGCGCCGGGACGGAATAGAGGAGGCCTGGACCCTGATCGACCCGATTATTGAAGGGTGGGAGAAAGATCCCCCGAAAGACCTTCCGAACTATAAGGCCGAAACGTGGGGCCCCCGGGCCGCGGATGGCCTTCTTTCAAAAAACGGACATCAATGGCGCCAGCTTTAAATGTTCCTCCGATGTTAAAGGTATGGCGTAATCGGACAGAATTATATCAGCAGGCCGGAGCGTTATTTATCCAACTTTCGAAACGGGCTATTTCGGTCAAAGGACGTTTCACCGTCGCCCTGTCCGGGGGGGCGACGCCGCAGGGCCTTTACTTATCTCTTGCGGACCCTGTTATTCAGAAACAGTTTTCCTGGGAAAAAATTCATTTCTTTTGGGGAGATGAACGATTTGTTCCCAAAGATCACCCTGATAGCAATTCAGGATGGGTGAAAAAAAACTTTTTTTCGAAAATAACGGTTCCGGAATCCAATATTCATCCGATCGAAACAGACGGATACACCCCGCAAGAAGCGGCGAGGGTCTATGAAAAAAGGTTAAAGACTTTTTTCCCAGGAGGGGATTTTCCAAGGTTTGATTTAATTTTCCTGGGATTGGGAGAGGATGGTCATACGGCTTCATTATTTCCAGGACTTCCGGAGCTGGAAGAACAGGTAAAATGGGTGGTGGCTCCCTATGTTAAAAAAGATAAGGCCGCCCGGATTACGCTTACCCTGCCTGTTTTTAATTCTGCGGATCAAATCGTGTTTCTGGTGGCCGGACAGGAAAAAGCGCCTGTCCTGAAAGCGGTTTTTGATCCGCAAAAAAAAGAGAATTATCCCGCTCAGCGGATACAGCCGATTCGGGGATCTCTCTCTTTTTACGTGGATCAGGCAGCGGCCGGTCAGTTACCCGGGAAGAATGTTCGTTGAATCCAGGGCTTCAGTATGGTAGACTTAAATTAATATAAACAAACGTGAAAATAATTGTGACATGTTTCTTGTAGGGGCAACCCCCCGTGGTTGCCCAGGGCAGGCTGTTATAAGGAGTTGAAATCAATGATTAATTTAACAGAAACCGCATCTGAGGAAGTTAAAAAAATTATGGCCAAAGAGAATAACCCTGACCTTGCCCTTCGTGTAGGGGTTAAAGGAGGGGGGTGTTCGGGTTTGGAATACAAGCTTTCGTTTGATTCCGAAAGAGAGGAATGGGATGAACAATTTGAAATCAACGGCGTGAAAGTTTTGGTGGATGCGAAAAGCTATCTTTACCTGAATGGAATCACGATTGATTTTTCAAAAGCATTGACAGGAGGAGGTTTTAAGTTCATCAATCCCAACGCAAGCGGTTCATGCGGGTGCGGTACCTCCTTCGCCGTTTAAAATCACAAAAATGTTTAAAAGGGGGCGTCTGCGTGACGCCCTTTTTTTGTAGGGGCAGGCTCCTGTGCCTGCCCTGAATCTAACAGAAAAAAAAGCGTAGTAAAGTAGCAAAGAAGGTTTTAAGCATGTCAACACGAATCGTCGGTATTGATCTCGGCACTACCAATAGCCTGGTGGCTTATATGGATGGGACGGCGCCTAAAATTATCCCTGACCAGGAAGGCAATCGAATGGTCCCTTCAATCGTCTCATTTAAAGGGGATGAAATTCTTGTTGGAGAAAAGGCCAGGCAGCGCCGTAAAGAAGATATCCAAAACACGCTATATTCGATTAAGCGCTTAATGGGGAAAGGTTTAAAGGAGGTCCAATCGGAGCTGGCGTATATTCCTTTTAAACTTTCAGGGGAAGAAGGCGGAGTGATTAAAATTCAGGTTGGGGACCGGGTCTTTACCCCTCCGGAAATATCGGCCATGGTCTTAAAACAACTCAAACTGCAGGCCGAAGCCTACTTTAATGAAGAAATAAAACAGGCCGTCATCACGGTGCCCGCTTATTTTAACGACAGTCAGCGCCAGGCGACAAAAGACGCGGGACAAATCGCCGGTTTGGAAGTGATGCGAATCATTAACGAACCGACCGCGGCTTCTCTTGCCTACGGTCTTGATAAGAGAAAACAGGGGATTGTCGCAGTTTACGATTTGGGCGGGGGGACGTTTGATATTTCGATTTTAAAACTTAGAGACGGTATTTTCGAAGTCCTTTCAACCAATGGAAACAATCACCTGGGAGGGGATGATTTTGATCATGCCCTGGTATCGATTTTTTTAAAAGAAATCCAGGAAAAATTCGGAGTCGACGGCGAGACCCGCCCGGTTTTATTTGAAAAAGTCAGAGCCTCCGCCGAGGCGGCAAAATGGGTCCTTTCTTCCGAGGCTATTGCCGAAATCCGGATTTCGGTGGAAGAAAATAAGGTTTATCAACGAAAGTTTTCCAGAGCCGAGTTTGAAGCCGCCATTTCTAACCTGGTTCAGTCAACGGCGGACCCGTGTCAACAGGCCCTGGCCGATGCCCGGTTAAAACCGGAGGAGGTGGATGAGGTCGTTTTAGTGGGAGGTTCAACCCGCGTGCCGGTGGTCCGAAAACTGGTAGAGGACCTTTTCCGAAAAAAGCCTCATTCCGAGTTAAATCCGGATGAAGTGGTTGCCCTGGGCGCGGCGGTACAGGGGCATATTCTTTCAGGACATATTCATGACATGCTTTTGCTGGATGTGACGCCTCTTTCCCTTGGCATTGAAACGGTTGGCGGGGTCGTCAGCCGGATTATTGAAAGAAATACCACTATTCCAACGTCCGCGGTGGATCAGTTTACGACTTCCGTGGATAATCAAACAGGGGTTCAAATTCATGTCGTTCAGGGAGAGCGGGAACTCGTCAGGGATGTCAGAAGCCTTGCGCGGTTTACCCTTAAAGGAATCCCTCCGATGAAAGCCGGACTGCCTAAAATCGAAGTAAAGTTTCAAATTGACGCAAATGGCATTTTGAGCGTCAGCGCCAGAGAGGCCCGTACCGGGATCGAACAGGCTATCGAAGTCAAGCCCACGTACGGGATCAGCGAAGACGATGTTAAAAAAATGGTTAAAGAGTCGATGGCAAACGCGGCCGCCGATTTAAAGACAAGACAACTCATTGAAGCCAGAAACGAAGCGGAGGTTGTTCTGAGACATACCGGGGCTGCCATCGATCAGCATTCGGCGAGATTTAAGCCTGAAGAGAAGGATCGGGTAACAAAGGCGGTCACCCGGTTAAAGGCGGTGATTCACGGAGAGGACCCTGCCCTGATCCGAAAAGAAATGAAAGCCCTTGACGAAGCCACAGCCCCCCTGGCGGAACAAATTATGAATCAAGCCCTGAAGGCGGAAATCGAAGGAAAAAAGATTTCCAATGTCGTTTCTTAGACAAAATTTCGTTTTTCTTGCCTGACCCGCGTAAAACCCCTTACTCCCTTTGACAAATTTCAGAAGCTTGGTATCTTTTAACCTATAGCACTAATACTTTGGTGAAAATGGAGCGAATGATCCTGAGCAAAGGGGAGAGAGATTATGTTTAGAAATATTTCCGTTGGCAGTCGATTGGGCCTGGGATTTGGTCTTGTCGTGCTCATGCTGATTGGCGTCACAGGCTGGGGCATCTGGGGCCTGGATGCCGTGATTACGGTAAATCATAAGATATTGGAAGACGTCCGCCGGGACACCCGGATTTTTGAAAATGCCCAGCGGGCAAAAGCAAATACCCTGGGGCTGAGGCGTTTTGAAAAGGACTTTTTATTAAACATTCAAGACAAAAAGAACAGCTCAGAGTCTGGCAGAAAGAAGATGTCCGAATATAAAGAGAGCTGGAATAATGAAAGGGTACAGCTTGAAACCCGTTTGAATAATCTGGAAAAGGTTGCTTTAACGGATAAGGCCCGCGTGATGGTCAAATCAATGAAAGAGGATTTGACTGCCTATGTTAAGGGTTTCAACCGGGTTGTTGAAAAGGTCGAGGCGGGAGCGATCAAGACACCGGGGGAAGGAAACGCGGCGGCCGCGAATTTTAAGGACGAAGTTCATCGGCTTGAAACTTCGGCGTCAACCTATGCGGAAATGGCGGTGGAGAGCGAGACCGCAATCTCGGACATTGGCAAAAGAACGCCAAGTGTCGTTTGGGTCGTGGTTTTTGTTGCGATGCTTATTTCGATGCTGATTGCCTGGGTTATTACCCGGGGGATTACCGGGCCGGTAAAAATGGCGGCAGGTGTCGCGGAACGAATTACGCAGGGGGATTTGACCGTCGCGGTAGAGTTCAATCGAAAAGATGAATTAGGCCGTCTTTTGTCTGGAATGTCTAAAATGATTCAAAGACTCGGACAGGTGATTAGCGAGGCCCGGGAGGGATCCAACGCCGTTGCCAATGCTTCGGGGCAGGTGGCCTCGTCCGCTCAAAGTTTATCCGGCGGCACCAGCGAACAAGCCTCCAGCATAGAAGAGATGACCGCGAGTTTGGAACAAATGAGCGCCTCAATTGCGCAAAATGCCGAGAACAGCAGGCAGATGCAGCTCATGGCAATAAAAGGGGCAAAAGACGCTGAGGAAAGCGGCAGAGCGGTTAAAGAAACGGTCGAAGCGATGAAAGAAATTACGGGTAAAATTTCCATTATCGAAGAAATTGCCTATCAGACAAACCTGCTGGCATTGAACGCGGCCATTGAGGCGGCGCGGGCGGGAGAACATGGAAGGGGCTTTGCCGTGGTGGCCTCGGAGGTTCGGAAACTTGCTGAACGGAGTCAATTCGCGGCTAATGAAATCAACACCCTGGCCGGCTCAAGCGTGAAAATCGCCGAGGAAGCGGGAGAATTGCTTAAACAATTAACCCCTTCCATCAAGAAGACCGCGGACCTGGTTCAGGAGGTGACGGCGGCGTCCCAGGAACAATCGTCCGGCGTTGCTCAAATTAACAAGGCGATGATGCAGGTCGATCAAGTGACGCAAAGGAATGCCTCTTCAGCTGAGGAATTATCGGAGGCCGCGGAGGAAATGGCGTCCCAGGCGGAGTCCCTCCAGAAGTTGATGGCTTTCTTCCGTTTGAGCCAGTCGACCCAGTTTGATAGAAAATATGAAAAAGAAGGGTACAGCCTTCAAAACGCCAATGGACCCGGCAGCAATCATTCGGTGACGTCAGACTCCTCTCAGGACATGGCTCCTGCGCATCAAGTAGGGCATGCATCTGGCGATCAAGGAGAGAGCTGGAACGTGAGGGTAAAGGCGCAGGGTGTTCCCGGGAGCCACCATGACCACGAATTTAAGCGATTTTAGCCGAGGTCCCATTCCGGTTTAAAGGGATAAGTGGCAAGTTATTGGGACGAAAGGGTCAGCACTCCAATTAAAACCATCCAGAAACCCCATTTTTGATGAAAGGCGAGTTGTTCTTTTAAAATCACCCGGGCAAGGATTACTGTTACAAGGGTAAAAAGGCTGGAGAGAGGCGCTACAATAGCAACCAGGGTTCTGGTGATTCCAACGGTGAATGCCAAAAATGCCGCGGCATCTAATACGCCAATAGCCAACAAATATTTCCATGTCGCTTTTGGGGGAGGCGTCATTTCTTTTCGATAAATTAAAGTCAATCCAATTAAAATGACCCCCATTCCTCGAACGATGAAAATGGGAAGGATGGGCCCCGTCTTAAGGCTGACAATTTTAATCAAAACCACATACGATCCAAAGAAGAGAGCAGAAAAAATAGCCGGGATAACGCCCAGTCTCTTTTTTAGAATGGCGGGAGATATTTCCGGCTGGCGCTTGAACGAGACCAGGGTCACCCCCAGAATGATCAGAACGATTCCGAGTAACTGGATTCGCGTGGGCCACTCCTGGAGAATTAAAAGTAACAGACCCACGGGGACGATCGTTCCGGCTGCCGTGATCGTGGAAACGACAGAGAGAAAGCCGATTTGAAAACCGTAATAAAGGCAAAAATACCCCAGGACGCCAAGGATCGATGAGAGGAGTATAACGAGGATCATCCATCGGTCAAGAGGACCTGCCGTCCCGATAACGAAAAAGGTGAGGAGCCCCAACAAGACCGTTCCGACCAGGAACATATAGAACAGAGTGACATAAGGCCCTATTTTATCTACGGTTCGTTTGGCAATAAAATCACCCGCACCCCACGCCAGCGCGGAAAATAGCCCTAACAAGATTCCAGCTAGAATAACAAAGACCAGCGATAGACTTCGCACCCACTTATTAATCATGTCATTGCGAGCACCGAAGGGTGCGTGGCAATCTTATCGTAAAGTCTTGAGATTGCTTCACTTTGTTCGCAATGACAGCTTTCTAACTCTGTTCTTGGGATTTATACGAATCTAATTTAAAATTTTTCCCCCCTATATATTTATCAGCCCCTTTTTTAGCTCGATTTTATGTTTGCATTTAGTAGCGCTAAATGAGATTATGATGTCGTATGGTTACAAGACAGTTCTGGATAAAAAAAATCAGGGAAGCATGGGAGCACAAATCCGTCCTATGGCTTTCAGGTGTCCGCCGGGTTGGAAAAACCTCATTATGCCAGAGCCTTCCCAAAATTGAGTATTTTGATTGTGAACTTCCGAGAACACGTCGTCAAATGGAAGATTCCCAATCTTTTCTCGAAGACTTGAAAGGTAAAACGGTTATTTTTGATGAAATTCATCGGCTCGATAATCCTTCTGAGCTTCTTAAAATTGCGGCAGATCATTATAAGGAGACAAAGATACTGGCTACCGGAAGCTCCACACTCGGGGCATCAAGAAAATTCCGGGATACCCTGACCGGACGTAAAACAGAAATCTGGTTAACGCCGATTGTTTTAGAAGATTTACATGATTTTACACAACCTGATTTAAAACACCGCTTTTTATATGGCGGGCTTCCCCCTTTTTTCCTGGCTAAAACAATCCCTGAACGTGATTTTCAAGAATGGATGGATTCCTACTGGGCCAAAGACATTCAGGAACTCTTCAGGCTCGAACGACGGCATTCCTTCATTAAATTTGCCGAGCTCGTCATCGCCCAGAGTGGAGGAATATTTGAGGCCACCAGGTTTGCGCGCCCCTGTGAAGTGAGTCGAACAACCATTTCTAATTATCTGGCTGTTTTGGAGGCGACCTTTGTCGCCCACGTGATTCGGCCCTTTAGTTCACATCGCCCCGCTGAAATTATCTCAGCCCCAAAAGTGTATGCGTTTGATACTGGTTTTATCTGCACCTTTAAGGGCTGGAATGATTTACGCCGTGAGGATATGGGGTTTCTTTGGGAACATTTTGTCTTAAATGAAATTCAGGCACATTTACAAACTCGAAAAATTCTATACTGGCGGGACAAAAGAGGTCATGAAGTCGATTTTGTTCTGACTGATCATCACCACCTTCCGACAGGAATCGAATGTAAGTGGAGCGGTTCAGATTTTGACCCAACCAATTTTTTGGCTTTTAGAAGACAATATCCTGAAGGAAATAATTTTGTTGTCGCAAATGATGTTACGAAGGGTTATTCAAGGCAATACGATCACATCAGTATAAAATTCGTTAACTTAAGAAATTTAATCCAATCCCTGACCAGCGATTCAAGACCTTAAGGATTGACCGGAATAATCCCTTCATTCAGGGGTCATCAACGAGAAAATATTTCGCCTGACTTTTTAATCGTTTGATTACTTTTTGCGCTGAACCTCGAGATCGTTAATGTCATCATCATCACCGGTTTTCACCGGTTTTTTGAGTTGATTTTTATCTATGGGAGGTGGATTCTTTGTACCGCTATTTACGCTGGGTTTCGCGGGAACGGTTCCCGGCGGCAGAGTTGTAATGTCGCCGCCATTCCGGCATACGTAGTTCCCGTTTCCGTCTTTTCCAACTCCCGCACAAGTAACGATTGTACCGTCCGGCAGTTTCATTTTCTGGGCAAATGCAGGTAAAGCGATCGCAACCAACATTGCGGCAAGCACAAGAGCGATCCGCATTGGTTTCACGACAACTAAGTAAATGTTCTTCATGGTTTTTTCCTCCTAATATTTAAGATTTATTAACAAAAACATTATTTCATACCAAGGGGGACAGATGGGGGACAGATTTCAAAAAAAATGAAAAATTTTAAAAAAAATAGACTAAAAAGGGGTTAAATGAAATTTAATTAGTAAAACCAATGGGTTATAAACTTTCTAGCTTTGATTTCGATGTGATTGAGAAGGTCGTCAAGGGAGCAGAGAAGAACTTACGAAGTTCTCTGGTTTTGGTAAAACCTCGTTGTGATAATAAAATTATGAAAATTCTACGGGAGGGAGTCAATGTGTTGCACTCCCTCCCGTAAATGATCTGCATAGCGGTGACTATACCTTGGTGCCCGTGATGTAACTACATTAGCAATTGGGGAGGCATTTAGTAGGTGCTATTATATCTTTAATATCCTTGGGAGTTATGGGTACTTTTGGTGGCTTAGGTACTTTGGTTTTCCCGGCAACGGGATTAGAAGGAGAGGTGCCGGGATTGGCAGAAGCGGGAGCAGCGGCCTGATCCTTTTGCACGGCAAATGCAGGCAGGGCGATCGCAACCGATATCGCGGCAAACAGAAGAGCGATCCGCATCGGTTTCAAGACAAATGAGTAAATTTTTTTCATGGTTTTCACCTCCTAAAATTAAAGGTTAATTAAAAAAAATTATTTCATGTCAAAGGGGACAGATGGGGGACAGATTCAAAAAAAATAAAAAAAATGTGGAAAAAACAGACTGAAAATGGGTTAAACACGATTTAATAAATAAAACCAATAAGTTACAAGGCTTTGTGATTCTGACAAGACATTTATTTTTAATCCTCTTGAAAGTTTTTTTGTAACTACTCAGGTCTCCCCCGCCTAAAGTAAGGTTTCATTTTTTGCTGGACTTCCAAATCCATATATGGCATATTGTCTCCTATGCAAGAGACAATCGCATGCCAGGGTCTCCATTTGGATGTTGCCAACCTGT
>JACOTA010000037.1 GCA_016178585.1 Nitrospirota bacterium | reverse complement strand
TGCCCGCATCAGAAGCTACCTATCCACAGCTCGTAAAAACGGCTGGAACCTCTTGCAATCCATTTCCCAGTCCCTGACAGGTCAACCGTACTTGCCTGAAATGCTTTTTCCTCCCTGACACTCCTGAGTAGTTACAAAAAAATTTAAAAATCGACAATGCACGATTTTAAAATGAAACAAAAATGGCGGCCAGTAAAACCAACCGCCATCATACCTGAATTTCGATAAAACTTACAGGACGATCTGTTTGACCGAAAGAATGTTCGGTAATTTCTTCATTTGAGCCAGGACCGGCGCGGGGACAGGGGTATCCACACTGATCACCGCAATCGCTTTTCCGTTAATCTTCTCACGGCTCAACTGCATTCTGGCAATGTTGATATGATGATCTCCTAATAACGTCCCCAGGTTTCCAATCACGCCCGGCTTATCATTGTTCGAAATTAAAAGCATACACCCTTCAGGAACCACCTCAAGCGTGAATCCGTCAATCTCTACGATTCTCGGATCCTTTTGGCTGTAAAGAGCGCCCGCAACATAACCGCTGGTTTGTGAAGTATGGGCACGAACGACAATCATGCTTGAAAAATCACCTGAATCGCTGGTTTTGGATTCATGGACCGAAATACCCCGTTCTTTGGCAATGATAGGAGCATTTACATAATTCACGCTGTTTTCTAAAATCGGGCTCAAAAGACCCTTTAAGACCGCAATAGTAATCTGGGCAGTAGAAAGCTCAGCTACCCTGCCTCGATACTCGATTTCCACCTTTTGGAGGCCCCCTTCATAAAGCTGGGACTGTAAAGCGCCGAGCTTTTCCGCAAGGGACAAATAAAGCTGTACTTCCGGGAGAAGATCCGGAGAAACAGAAGGAAGATTGACCGCATTCCGAATGACGCCTCGTACCAGATAATCGACGATCTGTTCGGCTACCGCAAAAGCAACGTTTTCCTGCGCTTCGGTCGTCGAAGCGCCCAGGTGAGGCGTCGCGATAAAATTCTCGTGGGTCAAAAGAGGATGTTTTGGATCAACCGGCTCTTTTTCAAACACGTCCAGAGCCGCACCGGCAACCTGACCTGACTTTAACCCTTCATATAAATCGGTTTCGTTGATGATGCCCCCTCGGGCGCAATTAATGATTCTAACCCCTTTTTTCATGGTCGCAATTGTTTCTTTATTAATTAAATTCTTGGTCTCCGCTGTGAGAGGGGTATGAAGGGTAATAAAATCGGATTTTCTAAATAAAGTGTCGAGATTAGCCAGCTGGATACCCATTTTTTTGGCATTTTCTTCGGACAAATAAGGGTCATATCCCAAAACATGCATTCCCATTCCCAAGGCCACTTTAGCCACATAACTTCCAATCTGGCCGGTTCCCACAATTCCCAGGGTTTTATTATACATTTCAACCCCGTTAAACTTATTCTTTTCCCATTGGCCTGCCTTCATTGAAGCCGTCGCCTGGGGAACTAAACGGGACATGGAGCACATCATCGCAATCGCATGCTCGGCGGTGGTAATGGTATTGCCCCCGGGGGTATTCATGACCACAATGCCTTTTTTCGAAGCGGCGTTAATATCAACATTATCAAGCCCGGAGCCTGCTCTCCCGATCACTTTTAACCGGTCGGCCGCGTCAATAACGGCGGCGGTCACTTTTGTCGCGCTTCTCACAACCAGCCCGTCGTAGTTTTTAATCTCTTTAATCAGCTCTTCCGGCGTCAGCTTGGTCTTGACGTCCACTTCCAACCCTGATCTCTTTAAAATCTCTATTCCCTGTTCGGAGAGTTTGTCGCTCACTAATACTTTCACTTCGATTTACCTCAACTCGTTAGTTTAATTTTTTTAATAGTAATTCCTGAGCTTTAGCCACACCCGCGCCCAGGTTCACGGGAGCCCCCATTCCCTTTAAGACCATTTCAACCGCCGCAATCGCCGTAATGGTATCAAAGGTATCCGCATATCCCATATGAGCGATTCTAAAGACTTTTCCTTTAAGTTGGTCCTGCCCGCCTGCCGCTGTGATGCCGTAAGTCACACGAAGGTTTTTATAAATTGCCTGCCCGTCAAAACCGGGAGGGGCCTCCACAGCCGTTAAGGCATCAGAAGGAGAGCCTTTCGCGAAAAGTTTCATTCCGGCCGCCATCATCCCCTGGCGCGTCGCTTCCGCCAGGCGGTGATGTCGTGCGAAAATATTTTCCAGGCCCTCGGCTTTTTGCATTTTAAGGACTTCGCTTAAGCCCACCATTAAGGAAGTGGCCGCCGTCCAGGCCGATTGATTCTTGGAAAGACTTTCTCTCTCTTTTTTAAAATTAAAATAAAACTTGTTGTTTTTTGCCTTGTCGGCCATCTTCCAGGCTTTTTCGCTCACGCTCACAAAGGCGAGTCCCGGCGGAAGCATTAAGGCTTTCTGCGATCCGGTTACGACGACATCCAATCCCCATTCGTCTGCTTTCAGATCAAAAACACCCAACGCTGTAATGGCATCGACGACTAAAATCGTATTTTCATGATTTTTCACAATTGAAGCGACTTCTTTGGTGGGATGAGCAACCCCTGTAGAGGTTTCACTGGCCTGAATGTAAACGGCCTTAATGGACGGGTCTTTTTGAAGCGCCTGTTTGATAAGCTGTGGATCAACCGAATATCCCCATTCCACCTTGATTTCCTCGGTTTTTACCCCGTAGCTGGCACAAATCTTACCCCACCGCTCTCCAAATTTACCGCCATTGACGAATAAAGCCTTATCTCCAGGAGAGAGGAAATTGGTCACAGAACCTTCCATTCCCCCGGTTCCGGTAGAAACCAACGTTAAAACATCATTTTGAGTTTGAAAAAGCCACTTTAAATCTTCTTTCACTTGCCCCAGGAGTTCGGCAAATTCAGGCGCCCGGTGGTGAAGAATCGGACGGGACATGGCAAGCAAGACTTCCGGTGGAACAGGTGTTGGCCCTGGAGCCAGAAGATATTTTTTTAACATTTGAAAACTCCTTTTTTTTGATGAACAGTAAAACAGTAAGATGATCTATTGCGGACCTCTTTCAAACCTCATATAATGGTGTTCCTGAAGTGAATAATGATGCCAAAGTTCAGATTTGGAGTCAAGACAATTTATTCCTCTGTTTCCTGATTTTATGATGAATTATTTTCGCGTGATTTCGTCAAAACCTCAAAATCCCTTCGAAAATATGGCCCTGGATGAAGCCATTTTTAAGGAAGTGTCTGCCGGAAACTCTCCGCCCACGCTCAGGTTTTACACCTGGGAATACCCGTCCGTTTCCATCGGTTATTTCCAAAATCCGAAAACCGATCTTTACCTTGACCAATTAAAAACAAAAAAGATCCCCTGGGTTCGCCGAATAACCGGCGGAAGGGGAATTTTTCATTCGGAAGAATTGACCTATAGTCTTTCCGCCCCGGTTTCCCTCACTTTTTTATCCCCGAAAAGCATAGGTCAATCTCATCCGGAAACATCAGAACCCTTTTTCCCAAATTCAATAAAAGGAACCTACCATAAAATCAGCCTGGGTTTCCTCAAAGGGTTTCAAAGATTAGGCCTCCCCGTCCACCTCTACGCTTCTCCGTCCGAAAACAGGTCTCTCGCGGAAATAAAAAAAAACAGATCAAATCCTCTCTGTTTTTCGACTCCCTCCTGGTTTGAAACCATGATCGAAAAAAAAAAGGTTGTTGGAAGCGCTCAAAAACGTTTTAAAAATGGCTTCTTACAGCAGGGATCGATTTTGCTTAATCACCGGTTTGAAGATTTTAAAGACTATTTCCAGCTTCTGCCGGAAGATCTTCATGAATTTGTCGGGATTTTTGATTTTTTACAAAAAGAAATTCCTTTACCGGTCTTAGAAGCAGAGTTAATTTCAGGAATGGAAGAGGCGTGGGGAATTCAATTCAAGCGGGAGGAACCGACGCAACGAGAGACGGCCCTGTGCAACGACCTGACAAAGCAAAAGTACGGTAAAAACTCATGGAACTTTGACCGAATATTCTAATCATTGGTTTAAATTAAGTAAGGAAATCTCCCTCTTATATATTTTAAGACTGCTCAAAAAGCTCTATAGGCAAGGCCGCAGCGAAGAGTCGACGCAGGCGTATGTATGATACGTCGAGGAGAACGAGGAGCGAGAACGAAGCCTATAGACTTTTTCAGCAGTCTTATATCATTCATGCCTGAGGGCTTCGATGGGTGAGAGAAGGGACGCCTTATACGCAGGGTAATATCCAAAAAAGATACCCACCAGGCCGGAAAAACTAAAAGCAATTAGAATGGCCAACGATGAAACGACGGTCGGCCAGCCAGCAATCATCGCAAGAACCTTTGAACCCGTGATTCCAATGATAATCCCCACAATTCCGCCGATTAGGGATAAGGTCAGCGCCTCGATCAGAAACTGTAACCGGATATCCCATGTTTGAGCTCCCACGGCCATCCGGATCCCGATTTCCCGTGTCCGCTCGGTGACAGAAACGAGCATGATGTTCATAATCCCAATTCCACCCACCAGTAAGGATATCGAAGCAACCGCTCCGAGTAATAAGGTCATGACGGCGGTAGATTGTTCAGCCGCCTGCATCATCTGGGTTAAATTTCTAACGGTAAAATCATCATCCTGTTTCTGGCCAAGGTGATGTTTCTGCCGAAGGAGTTCGGCGATCTGTTTTTCGGCCACCGGAAGATCCTCCGAACTCCTCGCCTCGACCATAATAATCCTGACCATTCCAGGAAATGAGGTTCCAAAAAGCTTTTTCTGTGCCGTGGTTACGGGGACAAAAATCGTATCATCCTGGTCCTGGCCCATCGCGGACTGTCCTTTTTCATCGAGTAACCCGATCACGGTAAAGGGAATATTCTTAATTCTGACAATTTGACCCACCGGGCTGACATTTTTAAAAAGGTTGGCGGCCACCGTCTGACCCATTAAGGCGACTTTGGACGCATTTCTTACCTCATCGTCCGTAAAAGACCTCCCGGCCGAAATTGGCCAGTCTCTCACGTCTAACAGGCTTGGGGTCGTCCCAACGACACTGGTTGACCAGTTTTGGTTGCCAGAGATAATTTGAGCAACCCCGTTTAAAATAGGGGCAGCGGTGAAAACAGCCGAACATTCTTTTTTTATGGCTTCCGAGTCGCTTAAGGTAAGGGTTAACTGGGTCCCCGAA
Organism: Nitrospirota bacterium; assembly: GCA_016178585.1. Classification (NCBI taxonomy): domain Bacteria; kingdom Pseudomonadati; phylum Nitrospirota; species Nitrospirota bacterium. The sequence goes on along the minus strand of JACOTA010000037.1, from coordinate 16,714 downwards.
CCCATTCTCACCCCGCCCGATGTCGACGCCCCCGGAAGGACCATCAGTAAATTGCTCCCCATGCTCGAAATTTGCTCTTCAATCTGTTGGCGAGCCCCGGTGCCTACCGCAAGCATCGTGATCACGGCCCCTACGCCAATAATGATTCCGAGCATCGTCAGGGCTGAGCGCATTTTGTTTCCCCTTAACGCTTTGAGGGAAATTTTGATCGTTGAAGGGATATTGATCATGACGGTTTTACCGGCTGATCGCTGACGATATGACCGTCAAGAAATTTAATCACGCGCCGGCTGTATTTGGCAATGTCCGGTTCATGGGTGACCAGCACAATGGTGATCTTCGAGGTCGTGTTGAGTTTGACGAGCACCTCCATAATCTCCTGACTGGTCCTGGTATCCAGGTTTCCTGTCGGTTCATCGGCCAGAATGATGGGGGCATCATTCACAAGCGCCCTGGCAATGGCCACTCTTTGCTGCTGTCCGCCCGACAGCTGGTTTGGCGTATGTTTTTCACGGCCCGTAAGACCTACCCGGCCAAGGGCATTCATCGCCCGCTCCCGTCTTTCTTTGGATGGAAAACCGTTATAAAGCATTGGCAACTCGACATTCTCAAGGGCAGAGGTTCGGGAAAGAAGATTAAACCCCTGAAAAACAAATCCAATCTTTTTATTTCGGATGACGGCCAGCTCATCCCTGTTCAACCGGCCCACGTCAACCCCTTCCAGAAGGTACTGGCCGCTGTCCGGCCTATCCAGGCAGCCTATCACGTTCATAAAGGTCGATTTTCCTGAACCCGAAGGACCCATGACGGAGATAAATTCTCCCGGGTCAATTTGCAGAGAAATGTGATCAAGGGCCCGAACATTCGTTTCACCAAGCGTGTAGACCTTCACGACGTTTCGTGTTTCAATGAGCGCCATTTTAGAACATCCTGGGACCGGAAGAAGACCTCGCCCTGGTTTTTGTCAGGTTCTCAACAATCACTTCCTGCCCTTCTTTCAACTCTCCGGAAATCAACTCAGTGAAATTTCCATCACTCATTCCGGGACTCACCGGAACTCGCTTTGGTTTTTGATTATCCAGGATCCACACATTGCTTGAATTGTCACGAGCAAAAACTTTTTTTCCATCCGAGGGGACAAATCGCAACGCGGCATTAGGAATTCTTAAAACACCTTTTTTATTGGAGATGATCATTGAAACATTGGCGGTCATGCCGGGTTTAAGCTTAAGATCGGGATTATCCACCTTTACGACGACGTCATAGGTCACGACATTTTGAATAATGATTGGGGCGTTTCTGACTTCGTAAACGCTTCCCTTGAAAATCACATCCGGATAAGCGTCTACCGTAAATTCAACCGGCTGGGATACCTTGATCTTTCCGATGTCGGCTTCCGAAATATTGCAGTCGATCTGCATTTTGGTTAAGTCCTGGGCAATATTAAAGAGGGTCGGCGTTTGGAAACTTGCCGCAACCGTCTGGCCCATGTCGACATTTCTTGAAACCACGATTCCATCGACGGGAGATATGATCCGGGTATATTTTAAATTCGTCTCAGCCAGCCTTAAAGCCGCCCCGGTCTGGGCAATCTGGGCCCTGGCTACGCCGATCTGAGCCTGTGCCAAGCTGTCATTGGTCTCGGAGGTCTCGAGTTCGCTTTTTGCTATGAGATTTTTTGAGAAGAGTTCCTGGTTCCTCTTCAGAACCCTCCTGGAATCAATCATCGCCGCTTCCGCTTTTTCAAGGTTGGCTCTGGCAGAAAGCAAGTTGGCTCTCGCCTGTTCTACCTGCGCCTCGAAGACCGCGGGATCAATTTGCGCGATCAATTGATTCTTCTTTACGGGAGAATTGAAGTCAACATAAATTTGTTTAATCGTCCCTGAAACCTGGGTTCCAATAAGGATGGTCGAGACGGCGTTGCTCGTCCCGGTCGCGGTCACCGTCGATACGATATCTCCGCGGGAAATTTTCTCTATCTTATAGTGCGCCACGGTTTCTTTGTTTCTGAAAAATCCAAAGCCGATAACGGCCAGGATGCCAAGAATCACGAGGCCAACTCCTGTTTTTTTCATTCCTGACTCCCCATTCCAATGGCTTTTTCCAGTTGAGCCTGCGCAAGATTGTAGCTATATAAGGTTTGAATGGCGTTGGTTTTCGCATTGGTCAACGAAACCTCGGCGTCGGTGGTTTCTATCGCCGTCCCAACCCCTGCCCGATACCGCCCTTCCGCAAGATCAAGGTTTTCTTCCGCCTGCTTCACAATTAAGCCGCTTGTTTCAATTTGTTCCTCCGCGGCCGTTAAATTTAAAAATGCCTGCTCAACCTCAAGAAGGATATTTTGAACCTGAATCTCTTCCTGAGCCGTTACCGCTTCCAGATTGGCCTGAGCTCCGTCCACCTGTTTTTTGGTCTGAAAACCGTTGAAAAAAGGAAAAGCCAGCGTCGCGCCGACGTTCCAGTTGTAGATCAGGGGAAATTCCTGATTCCGGTAAATGGTCCCGCCATTCGCGGTTAATGAAGGAAAATATTGCCGCCGGGACGATTGAAGCGCATAAGAGCTCGACTCTTTTTTTAAACGGATCGAAAGGAGCTCCGGCCGATGCTCCAGGGCCAGTTTCTGAGCCGCTTCAAATGCCATCTCCTCCTTTTTAAAAACCAGGGAGTCTTCCGGTTCAACCGGAAAATCAACCGGCATCCCCATTGCGTTATTCAGGGTCACCCGCGCGATTTTAACGCTGTTTTTTGCCTTGATTAAGTTTAATTTCGCGTTGGTCAGGTCCACTCTGGCCTTCGTAACATCAAATTTGGCTTTGCTTCCCACTTTGTAAAACCCTTCAGCCTGCTCCAGATGTTTTTCCATCTGGCGAACCGTCTCCTCATTGACTTCAACAATCCGCTGGCTTTGAAGCAGTCCATAATAGGATTGTTTGACATTTAATATCAGGTTGTCCGTCGTTGTTTTTCGATCCACACTCGCCGATTGGGCAAGCTTTTCGACCGACTCAACCTGCGAGGAAAGTTTTCCAAAATCATAAAGAAGCTGTCTTAAGTTTAAACTGGCAGTGTAGTTATTAAAAGAATTGTCGCTTGAAGCGCCGGCCCCGGGACCTCCTCCAATGCCAAGTCCCGGTTGAGGCGCAAAATTGGAGGTCGCGCGCGTGTAGGTGAAGTCCAACTCCAGCTGTGGAAAGAAGTTCGACCGGGTCTCACCCACTTTAGCATTAGCCGACTCATAAATTTTAGACGAGGATTTTACATTTGGATTCCGGCCCATCGCAAGGTCAACGGCCGCTTTTAAAGAAAGGCGCTTCCCTTCTTTTGCGGGCAAGTCCGCCGCTAAACAAAACTGAGAAGTTTGTTCAACCATGACTAAAAATAGAATAAAAAAGAAAAGCCTTTGCATGGACTGCCCTTTCATCAAAAATAGTTGAATTTTTTCAGTTTACCAAATTGAAACCTAACTTGACAGTTAGAAATAAAGAGATAAACTTAAAATTAGAAGTACCCTTAGCAAGGGAAGCGCGGCGGTTTGTCCGCATCCTCTCTTGCATTTATTTGTTTAATCAAGTATTCTAGCGAAAATCTGTGTCTAAACCATTTAGGGATGATAATGATAAAAAGAACGAAACAATTCTGCACCCTTTTGATCTTGATCAACGGCTTATTCTGGGGCTGTGCGGTTCAAAAAACCACATTAATTTCCACACCGCTATCCGGCACTTCCGGAAAAAACACGACCACCGGTTCATCGGCCAGTGTTTCTTCAAATTCAACGGGCAGCGCACCTGAACAATCCACCCCCTCCCCGGGTTCAGATCAATCCACCCCTTCATCCGTCGATTCCAAAGCAGGTCCTGAGGTTAATCCTCAAGTCCGCGATGACCTGAAAAACAATATCGCACCCGCTCCTCCCCCGCAAATTTCATCCAATGAAGATTCCGCGCCTCAAATCAGCCAGGAACTTCCTCCGTTGGAGGAGAGTGATCTTGAAGACGATTCTGAAGATAAAGATTCGGACGAACCCGTTTATGACATGCCTATCGTGAGAAACGAAACGGTAGAAGAGTACATTAATTACTACCAGAAACGCAATCGACCCCATTTTGAATTATGGTTGTCCCGTTCTGGCCGTTATCTGCCGGTCATGAAGGAAGTTTTTAAAAGTTTTGATCTGCCTGAAGATCTTGTTTTTTTAGCTTTAATTGAAAGCGGGTTTAATCCTTACGCCTTTTCCCGTTCAAAGGCCGCAGGACCCTGGCAGTTTATGAAAGCAACAGGTAAAAAATACGGATTAAAGACAAACAGGTGGGTGGATGAAAGGCGAGACCCGATTAAATCAACTTTTGCGGCCGCCAAGTACTTAAAAGACCTTTATTCGATGTTTGGCTCCTGGCCCCTCGCGTTAGCCTCATACAATGCGGGTGAAGGGAGAGTCCTTCGCGCCATGGCACGAACCAAAGCCGAAGATTTTTGGGACCTTTCCTCAACCCGTTATTTAAGACCTGAAACCAAAAATTATGTTCCCCAATTTATGGCGGCAACCATTATCGCGAAAAATCCGGAAAAATATGGCTTTTCCATGGCTTATTACGAGCCCATGAAATTTGACACGGTCTTAATTGACCGGTCCACGGATTTAAGAGTCGTTGCGCGGGTTGTCCATTCCTCATACGAGGTCATTAAGGAACTCAACCCGGAACTGAAAAAAGGAATGACTCCGCCCCTTTATCCCAATTATCCGCTTCGAATTCCCGAGGGGACAAAAACTCTTTTTGAAGAAAACTTTAGGAAAATTCCTGAATATACCAAGGTGTTGAAGCAAAAACACCGCGTGAGAAGAGGTGAAACTTTACTCAGCCTGTCAAAACGCTACGGCATCCCGATTCAAGCCCTTGCGGAAACAAATCGGATTGAACCGACGAAAAAAATCCGAAGAGGACAAATTTTAATCATTCCGTTGGGAAAAGCAGATCAAACAGGCGAATCCATCTCGCCATCCGCTAAAGCGAATTTGAAAATGGGAGCCTCTTACCAGGGATGCCCCGGCTGTAAAACCCCTAAAAGATACACCCTTTACAAAGTTAAAAAAGGAGATACCCTTTTTAGCCTTTCAAAAAAGCATGACATCAAAATTGCCTCCATTTTGACATTCAATAACATTCACGTCTTGAAATTAGGGACGCTGATCAGGCTCCCTCTAAAAAACACCTCAATCGACGGCTAAGCTGCCCTTACTCCGTTTCCCAGGCTGCGGGTCTTTTTATTTTTTTGACGCGGATACCCCGGTTGTCGACGCGGCGGCGACACTCAAAGAAGAAGAAGGATTGTTGTTTTGTGCCGCTGGAGGGCCTTTAAGGGCCGTAATTCTTGCAGAAGCTTCTGCGGCAATTGGAGAGGACGGGTAGGCTTTCACCAGGGACTCATATTGCGCCAGAGCTTCGTTTTTCTTTCCTTGACTTTCATAAATCTGGCCGATTTCATAGGAAGCCGCATCCTGGTCTCTAGCCAGCTTGGTTTTCTCGACTAAACCAAATATTTTCAGCGCCTGCTCTTTGTCATTTTTATTCAAATACGCGTAACCCAAACGCAAATTGACCACCCCCCGCATCATCTCATCCAGCGGAAAAGTCAACGCCTTATTATAAAACTCGATTCCCCTGTCATAATCTTTGAGGTCGACATAGGAATTCCCCACATAAAAGGCCGCAATGGCGGCGCTTTTTGTTTTAGGATAGATCGATAGAATTTTTTGATAGAGATCAATGGCGGACTTAGTCTGCTTTTCCTGTTCCGGGCCGGTCATCCGGTTTTTCTTTGAATATTCAGAAAAAGCGGCAAACTCCATGTCTTCTGCTTTTTTTTCGGTTTGGGCGGAAATATAGGTATAGGTATAAAACGCAATGGCAAACAAAACAAGTCCACCGGATAAAATCAAAAGAGAAGCCTTTTTTTTGAGAAACGCGCCCCAGATTTTTTCAGTAAGCGAATCAATTGCGATCGGCTCGAGCTCTTTTTTAATTTGGATCCGTTTTCGATAAGGCATTGGCTTCTCCTAAGGGTGACGTAATTTAACACATCAAATAAAAAAAATCAAAAAAATAATAGGAAAACTTAAAAAAGAAAGACAGATAACCCTTCCCGTTCCACCCTAGAGAGATAGGAATTAAAAAAGATTTAAAATCTCTCTGCCATGATAGTTTTAAGCAAAGTGGGATGTTCACCCGTTTGGTCGGAAAGGACTGGATACCCGCTTGCGCGGGTATGACGGTTCTATCCAAGTCCTGAGAGCTCTTTTTCGTCATTCCCGCGAAAGCGGGAATCCAGGAGATGCTTCTATCGCTGTTCTCGGGGTTCCATAATCAAGTTGACAAACCCCTGTTACAGGTCATACAATTTTTTATAAAGCGCCAAAGAAAAATATTTAGCTTTGTGGGAGAATGTGCCATTAGCGATTCATTTAAAATGAGTTCCCCGCGAAAAGACCCTGAATCGAGAACCAACGACCCGCTTCAGATCATCGATCAAATCCTGGCGATTACCCCTCAGGATGACCCCCGTTATCCGATGATTTACGCGCTTCGAAAAAAAATTCTTGAAGAAAGCCTGACCGTCCAGCAAACCCAGGTTGGGTTAAAAAAACTAAATTCAGTGATTGAAAAAGTTACCGCGCCGGCCAACAGAATCGGAACTTTTTTAGGATTTCCGGACGAAAAGTTCGCTCATATCGTCGTCGGGGGCTCCGATTATTACACAAACATAGACCCCCGGCTAAAAGGTGAAGAGCTTCAAATTGGCGCGAGGATCCTGGTGAATGATGCCTTTGCGGTGATCAAGAGTATCGGGTATGACCCCGGAGGTCCTCTTATGAAAATTACCGACCTTCTTCCGGACGGACGGCTCCGGGCCGGTCAGGATGCCGGCACCCAATCGTCTTTGCTTATCCGATCTTCTCAGCTGGCGAAAGAAACCTTAAAAGTTGGGGAGGAGGTTCGTGTCGATCCAAACCACAGGGTTGGCATTGAAAAGGTCGCATCAACCCAACAACGCGAATATTTCCTTGAAGAAGCCCCCAAAACATCGTGGGAAGAAATCGGAGGACAGAAAGACGCGATTGAAGCCATTCGTCAGACCCTGGAATCTCCCCTCTTATATCCCGACCTTTTTAAAAAGTTTAATTTTTCTCCTCCTAAAGGGTTTCTTCTTTACGGTCCTCCGGGCTGCGGAAAAACACTCATAGGAAAAGCCGTGGCCAACACCCTTGTGCAAAAGTTAAAAACGGACGGACAGGAGAAGGTGGAAGAGTTTTTCCTCCACGTGAAAGGGCCTGAAATCCTCAATATGTGGCTCGGAGAATCTGAACGAATGGTCAGGGACATTTTTTCCAAGGCACGAGAAAAAAGGGGCGCTGGTTTTCTACCCTTTATCTTTATCGACGAGGCCGAATCAATCCTCGGAACCCGTCGTTCAAACCGGTCGCATAATATCCTCAGTACGCTGGTACCGATGTTTTGCGCGGAAATGGATGGAATAGAATCTCTCCATGACACCGTCATCATTCTGGCCTCCAACCGTCCTGATCTCATTGACCCGGCGGTCTTAAGACCCGGCCGAATCGACCGGAAAATAAAGGTCAGGCGGCCGGACCGCCAGGGAACAGAAGATATTTTTAAGATCTACCTGAACGACCGGATTCCTCTCGCTCCGTCCTTCATCCAATCCCATGGCAATGACCCGGTTAAAGCAAGACACTCTCTTATTGAATCCACCGTTGAGGCGATTTTCAGCAAAGGACCGGATCAACAGTTCCTTGATCTTCATCTTCGAAGCGGAAGGAGGCAAGTTCTTTACAAATCCGATTTAATCAGCGGAGCGCTGATTGCGTCCATCGTCCAGAGATCGAAGGAAAAGGCCATTAAACGGGCGATCGCAGGCGAAGAAGAAGGAATCACCTCGGACAACCTTTTTTCATCCATTCAAGAGGAATATCGGGAAGGGGAAATTCTTCCGCCCAATGATATTGTTGAAGATTGGCTAAAACTCATTGATGCAGACCCTGAAAACGTCGTGGGCATATCCCTTCTGGATAAAGAAGGAAGGTACGCCCCGAAAAACTGAATCATTTAATAAAAGATTGCTTCGTCGCAAAAAATACTCCTCGCAATGACAAACCCGGGTGTCATTGCGAACTCAGCGAAGCAATCTCGCGCTTAAGTAAAAACATCGTTTCGCTGCGGAACCGCCTGCGGGCAAGCTTTGTGGCTCCCTCGCAATAACAAGGGCCAGGGAATAATAAGGTTGATATGAAACTTTTTGGAATTGAAACAGAATATGGAATTACCCGTGAAGATTTAGAAGAGAGCGATCCGGTGATCGAATCGATGGAACTGGTTCGTGCCTATTTAACGAAACCGTTTCGTCAAGAGTGGGATTATTCCATGGAAGATCCCCGGCAGGACGCCAGGGGATTCAGGGCGGATCATCTTGCGCAGGATGAAGAAGAAAAAGCATTTGAAAAAACAGACCGAAACAGGCCCTTTTCATTCCACGAAATGAAAAGCGACCTTGCCCTGACCAATGGGGCGAGATTTTATAATGATCATACCCACCCGGAGTATTCGACTCCGGAATGCCGTTCTTTAAAAGACCTCATCATTCATGACAAGGCCGGTGAACGGATTGTGCAGGAATGCGCCAACCGCAGAAACGCCCTGTTAGGTCATTCATCCGTTCAGCTTTACAAGAACAACACCGACTTCCATGGTCACAGTTACGGGTGTCATGATAATTACCTTCTCCCCAGGACAATGCCTTTTGAAAAAATTATACAGGGATTAACGCCCTTTCTGGTTACCCGCCAAATTATCGCCGGGGCAGGAAAAATCGGGATTGAGACGCCGGGCGGTCTTCAACCCGGACACTTCCAGCTCTCTCAAAGGGCCGATTTTATCGAGGTGGAGATGTCGGTTGATACGATGAGCCGGCGGCCCATCATCAATACCCGGGATGAGCCCCATGCCGACCGGTCACAATACCGCCGCCTCCATCAGATTTTAGGGGACGCCAACCTGTCAGAAATTTCAACCGGCCTTAAAGTGGGAACCACCTGGCTGGCGCTTCGTTTGATTGAACAAAATGCCCTGCCGAAAGAAGCCGAAATTCTGGAACCGGTTTCGGCGGTTCATGAGGTTTCTCTCGATACGACTTGCAAAAAATCCATCCGGGGGTTCAAAGGAAAAACTATTTCTCCGATCGACCACCAGCGCCTTTATCTCTACGCCGCGAAAAAACAGTTCGGTCATGAAAACGATGCTGACACCCAATGGATCCTAAAAACCTGGGAGGAGGTTTTAAATGACCTGGAATTCAATCCCGAACGGTTAATCAGCCGTCTGGACTGGGTCGCCAAAAAATGGCTTTTACAAACGTATATGGATGCGGAAAAAGTGGATTGGAAGGACGCCAGCTTAATTGCCATTGATCTGGAATATCATAATGTGAACCCCGACAGAGGACTCTTTCTTGCCATGGAAATGGCCGGCAATATGGAAAGACTCTCGACGGAGAATGAGATCAAAGATGCCATGACCCTTCCTCCCCGGGATACCCGCGCGGCGATCCGGGGTCTTTGCATCGAACGGTTTCACAGCCAAATTGATTCCGTTCAATGGGAAAGAATCATCTTTAAAAAAGGATTTTTAAAAAAAGAGCTTGATTTAAAAACTCTTTTTGAACCGGAAGACGTCTTATCGCTTAAAAACCGTTTGAGCGGACTGTCGGACATCGCTCATTTTTTTTCATAAAGGAGAAAAAATGCACCCTGCATTAGAACGACGTGAACAACCTATTAATCCTCTTGAAAAACCGAAAGAGGAAGCGGGGCCTAAAAAACCGGATACCGATTCAAGCCGGGAAAACCTTTTAAAACGGATGAAGAAGGTTGATCCGAAGCAGGCGGAGAGGTATCGGCAACGGACAGGTGAGTAGGGGCAGGTCCCCGTGCCTGCCCTGGGCGACCACGGGGGGTCGCCCCTACAAAAATCGAAGGAGCGGCAATGAATAATGGGGATTTTTGGTCCCTTTTAAAAAAACAGGGATATCAATTTGGGTCTGCGATGCCTCTAACGGACCTAACCGGCCATCCCGCGGAAAAGCTTGCCATACCTCACGGAACCACCATTTTTTCCTTTAAATATAAAGACGGCGTTCTCGCTCCAACGGCTAAAATGGCCGATCAGATGGAAAAGTTTCTCGTTGAACAGGGAACCACCGCCTCTTTACCTTTAACTCAGGCCGTTCAAATCGCGCTAAGAACCTGGGCCATTTCCTTGATTCCCTCTTCTCGATCAGAAACCAAAGAAGAAGAATTACCGAAAAAGTCCTTCATCGATTCCCTATTAAAAGAAAAATTGCCAAAACTAACTTTAGAAGTCGCTGTTCTTGATAAGAGCCAACCCGGAACGTCCAAATACCGGTCACTTTCTAAAAAAGAAAACCAATCTTTTCTAAAAGAATGGATAAAATAGATGCTTTCACGAATTATCGGCCTGGAAACCGAATACGGATGCCTCATCAACCAGGAAAACCCTCGGGAATCTCCGGAAAAGATTGCTTATCGTATTAAAGAACACATCTTAAAAAAGAAAAAGCTCGGTCTGGTCGACCTCCATCAACGGGCGCATGACGAACCGCCCGGCAACGGCGGTTTTCTTTTAAACGGAGGAAGAATCTACCTTGATATGGGCCACCTGGAATACGCCTCTCCCGAATGTATCCACCTCCATGATTTAATTTCCTATGACCGGGCCGGCGACCGGATTTTACAGCAGGCGCTCGAAGAAACCGGATTTGCTGAAAATGTGTCGATGATTAAAAATAATATCGACCATAGAACGGGAGCCACTTTTGGTTCCCATGAAAATTACCTCGTTTCCCGTGATTTTCCTTTTTCTTATGAAGGTCTGGGACAGATGATCCCGTTTTTGGTGACCCGTCAAATTTTTACGGGCGCAGGCAGGGTCGGCGCCCATTTTGTTCCAGACGGCTGGGTTATGCTCGGCGAGGTAAAATTTCCATCCGTCGAATTCCAACTCTCCCAAAGGGCTGATCACATCGTAAACGATTTTTATCAATGGGTTCAATTCAACCGGGCGATTATCAATACCCGCGACGAGCCGTTGGCCGATCCCGCCCGTTACCGGAGAATACATCTTCTTCTGGGTGATTCCAATATGCTTGAATACGCCACCGCGCTAAAGGTTGGCACGACCTCGGTCATGCTCTCCTTGATTGAAGAGGGGGTAGGCCCGCCTGATTTAATGCTTCAGGATGCTGTTTTGGATCTCAAACAAATCTCCCGGGACCCCGGGCAGGAGTGGATTGTCACGCTGGAGAACGGCAAAAAAATTTCCGCGGTGGAAATGCAGTTTTCTTTTTCGAATGCGGCTAAAAAATACCTGTCCGGGAAGGATTCCGATACCGACTGGGTGATTACAGAATGGGGAAAAACCCTGGAGGCCCTTGCGAAAGACCCTTATACACTCGTCGGAAAAATCGATTGGATTTCCAAGAAGTGGCTTTTAGAAATGTTTCTGGAGTCCGAAGATAAAGGGTGGGAAGATCCGTGGGCCGTCAGCCTCGACCTTGAATATCATAACCTTAACCCGGGGAGAGGCCTTTCCTTTGCGCTGGAAGAAGAGGGAAAAGTCGTCAGGAAAACATTAGATTCGGCCATCGAGCTGGCGACCCATTCTCCTCCCCGTAACACCCGCGCGTCCGCGCGAGGGGATCTGGCTAAATCAATCCTGGCATTGAAGGAAAGTTCGAATTCCGAACGAAAAGACATTCGGTATATCATAAACTGGACCAATATTCAGATTGAGGGAAAAAGACCCTTCATGATTGAAGATCCCTTTAACACCTATACCGGCGCCGTGCAGAAAATTCTGAAATAATAATAAAATAAGGAAGGCGGCGAGCGGGATCGAACCGCTGAATCGCAGTTTTGCAGACTGCTCCCTTACCACTTGGGTACGCCGCCATTTGGGGACCCTTTTGTTGAAAGGGTTGAATTATAACGAGCAGGCATACCCAGTGTCAACTGAATTAAGGGCGCCCGAGTAGGGGCAGGCCCCTGTGCCTGCCCTGATTAAAAAAACATTTTTTGGTTCTCAATCAGGTTGTTCCTTATTATTAGGGCAGGCACAGGGGCCTGCCCCTACAAAGCAACTATAATCTGAATCATTATTTTTTCCCGGCAAGATTTAAAAACTGGTATAATCACTCCAATAAAACCACTTTGACTGAAAGGAGTCATCCAACTATGCCAACGATAGTCCATCTGCATCCGATGCTCGTTCACTTCCCTATCGCTCTTTTTTTTACAAGCGTTTTTTTTGATCTGGCCTATCAATTCACAAGAAACACGGATTTCAAAAAAATAGCCTATTATTTGCTTATTCTGGGTGTTGGGTTTGGAATCTTCGCGAGCGGAGTCGGAATTTATATTGAAGACACAATTGAAAAGAGCGGAATTAGTGAAGAACATATTGATGATCACAAGGGCTTTGCCATTGCCACAATGGTTTGTTTTATCGTTCTTCTCATTTTTCGATTCTTTAAAAAGAATCAAATTTCAGATAACGTATTTAAATATTATTTAATCCTCTCCCTTGTCGGCCTTATGCTTTTAAGTCTTGCGGGGTTTTATGGTGGAAGACTGGTTTATGAAGACGGCGCCGCCGTTCATTTACCTGATAAAACAGCCCCAAAATAATTAAACTGAATGAAAATATCTTTGCAAAATAAAATTTCGCTTTCGATCCTCCTTGTCGGTCTGATCTCAATCGTATTCGGGCTTTGGCTTGTTTTTTACTTTGGGAAATCCACATTAAAGAGGACGATCGGAAACGGGTTTGCTGAACTCGCCGAGGTTACAAGCCAAAAACTTGATTCTTTGATCGAGCACCATCTTGAAGAATCCCGCTTTTTGCCCTCTTCGCAAGATATTCAGAATCTGGTTGAAAAAACCAATAAGAAAAAGCCCAAAAAAACCTTTGACGAAACACACTGGAAACAACTCAATGAACAGGACCCCGAGGTAAAAGAAATCCTTCAAAACGAAGGGTCCCAGCATCTCCGCTCTTTTGAAAGCAGGGATCAAATTGACGTCGGAATGCATTATTTTATCTTTGCCACCGACCTGCGCGGAATCGTCGTCGCGGCCAATAAGAAGCCCCCCCATCTCGATTATCATCGGGAAAAGTGGTGGCAAATCGCCTCTGCCGGAGGAAAGGGACAAGATTTTATCAGCGACATCGTTTTTGATCCGGATGTTAAGGCTTATACCTTTAACATCGCCTCCCCTATTTATAAAAACGGGGATTTAATCGGTGTGCTTAATATGGTTCATAATACCGACAGGTTTTTTAATTGGGTCACGACAATCAAAACAGGGAAAAAAGACCATACGATGCTGGTCAGTTCTGATGGAACCATTCTTTTTTGCCCGATTTTTCCGATTAAAACACACAAAGTCACCCATGAGCTTCAACAAAAAATATTCCGGTCCGAACCCGGATGGACCGTTAGCGATGTGGACGTTCATTATCCCGGAAGGGAATCTTTAAATGGCTTTGCTCCCCTGGATATTACCTTTCGCCCAGGGCTGGACAATTTTGGCGGAAAACATTGGTATATCTTCACCAGCCAGGATCCTTCAGAAACCTTTGCTCCCATTTATACCCTGTTGAAATGGATTCTGTCGGCAGGCTTTATGGGCGTCGCGATACTCACCTTTTTAGGTGGGTTTGCGGCGAAAAGGATCGTCAAACCGATCCGAGAACTTCAGAAAGGAATTCATACGATTGGGAACGGTCATCTGGATTATCGTATCAATGTTAAAACCGGGGATGAAATTGAAGAGCTGGGCAATGAATTCAATGAGATGGCAAAAAAGATGCAGACGCTTTATCAGGGGCTGGAACAAAAAGCTTCGGAACGAACGATCGAGTTGGAAGCCAGAACAAGAGAGCTCGAACTTAGAAACAATGAAATGTATACCCTCCTTGCGATGGGCGCCGCTTTAAACGAATGTCAAAACCGGGAAGAAATCTTAACGGTCGCTCCCAGCAAAGTGATGGGGATGATGAAAGCCGACGGCGTCCTGATTGCTTTATTAAACAATTCAGGCGAACCTTTTTTTAAGAGTCTCCCGACCTCGATTATAAAACCGGAGCAAACAAAACCCCTCTATGGCCATATTCTGAAGGCGCTCCTGCAAAAAGAAGAGCCGTTCATTATTGAAGATACTTCTGATGAAAAGGAAATAAAAGATCTCGGGGTTCCACCCAATTTTGAATATGTGACCATCGCCTCTGTGCCCCTGATGACCAAGAGAGTCGTGGTGGGAGGGCTTACGCTTTTCTTTAAGAAACACCACCCCCTCACGGCCCAGGAAGAAGAGTTGCTGGTCTCTATCGGACATCAGATCGGGAATGCCATCGAAAACGTCCAGCGCGCGCCATCCTCAAAAAAAACAAACCTTTAAACCTGTTTATGGAAAATAAAAACCCGGTCATAGCGATCACCATGGGCGACCCTTCCGGAATCGGCCCTGAAATCATCCTCAAAGCTTTGGAAGACGTTTCTATTTATGAAAAGTGCCGTCCTCTGGTAATCGGTAATGAAAACATTTTTACCCGGACGGCGCTGAACCTTGGAAAATCGGTTAAAATCAGCAAAATTTTCGACCTTTCCACATTGAGTTCAAAACCCGGTCATTTAACCTTATTAGAGCCAGGGACCGCCTCTGTCGAATTTTCTCCAGGAAGACCCACCCGCTCCGGCGGGCAGGCTGCGGGAAGCTACATCGAAAAAGCGGCGGAGTTGGCGCTCAGCGGAACCATTGACGCGATTACCACCGCTCCAATTAATAAAGAAACTTTGCGAAATGCCGGATATCCATTTCCCGGGCATACTGAGTTTTTTGCTTCCCTGTCAAAAACGGAAAACTTCGGCATGTTACTGGTCGGGGGGCCTTTACGTATTGTTTTTGTCACCATTCACGAGCCCATTTCCAGAGTTTCTTCTTTAATCACAAAGGAGAGAGTTTTAAAGACCATCCGGCTGGCATTTCATGAAATGAAAAATCTATTCGGGCTTTCCCATCCGGTCATCGGAGTTGCCTCTTTAAACCCGCACGGCGGCGAAAACGGTCTGTTTGGAAAGGAAGAGCTGACCCAGATTATTCCGGCGGTTGAAAAAGCCAGGGCGGAAGGTATTCCGGTAAGTCCGCCCATCTCGCCTGATGCTCTCTTTTATAAAGCTTATCATAAAGAATATGATGCGGTTGTGGTCATGTATCATGATCAGGGTTTGATTCCTTTAAAAATGATCGCCTTCAAGGAGTCGGTCAATGTGACCCTCGGCCTCCCCTTTATCCGCACCTCGGTGGATCATGGCACGGCTTATGACATCGCAGGAAAAGGCGTTGCTGACTCTTCAAGTTTAAAAGAAGCTCTTCTTCTGGCCGCCAGGCTCGCGGGTATAAAAAAAAACAGTGAAGCAACCGGCTTAGCCGGTGACGGACTTGGGAATGGTCGTCGTTAGACCGAGCGTAACGCGGGGTTCGGGGGCCATCGGAGCATCCGCTGAAAGCGGGGCGCACGGGCCCCTGAATATGATATGATGATTCCTAAAAAATCGCTGGGACAACATTTTCTGAATGATCTTAATATTGTAAAAAAAATTATTCAGACCGCGGAGGTCAGTCCCTCGGATGAAATCCTCGAAATCGGCCCCGGGAAAGGGATTCTCACCCGTCAGTTAATTTCATCCTCAAGAAAAGTCTATGCGGTCGAGATTGACCCGCGATTGGTATTTTTTTTAAAAAAAGAACTCTCGTCCTATCGTAACCTTGAAATCATCGAGGGAGACATTTTAAAAGTCAGCTTTGATCTTCTTCCTCCCCGCTTTAAAATCGTGGCCAACATTCCCTATCAAATTTCTTCCCCCCTTCTCACCCGGCTCATTCAGGAAAGAGTTCGGATCTCCTCCATGACCTTGATGGTTCAAAAAGAGGTCGCTGAACGACTCGTCGCGAAACCCGGCACCAAAGCTTATGGGACTCTGTCGGTCTTTATTCAGTTTTATGCCTCCGCCGAACCGGCCTTTAACATCACAAAACACTTTTTTTCTCCTCCCCCAAAAGTCGATTCTTCAGTGGTTAAAATTGTCCCGCTGGCGAATTGCAAAATTCAAACGCTAAACGATCCTTTTTTCTTTAAACTCGTCAAAGCTTCTTTTGCCCATCGCCGCAAATCAATTCGAAACTCCCTAAAAGATGAAGGATTTTCTTCTGATCTGATCGATGTGGTTTTTAAGAATCTCACGCTTGATTCTTCGCGGAGAGCAGAAACATTTACCATCGGAGAGTTTGCCGGGGTGTCTGATCAACTCTTTCAATCGATTCCTGTCAGCAAAACGGGAGTTTGAAAAGCTTGAGCGGGTTGAAGAAAAAACTCTCCTGACAGTTCTTAGGGGGGAGTGGGGTAACCGACCCCGGCTATCCGACAAATCTAGTGTAGTGTCCGCTAAATAACTGGACAACTACTTTTTTGTTTTTCTCCTGCGCGGGAGCGTGCAGCCTGGCTGAATCTGTTCCAGGGTTTGGCGGCAGCGTGAGAGTTTTTCAACGATAGATTCCACTGTGGCG
>JACOTA010000036.1 GCA_016178585.1 Nitrospirota bacterium | reverse complement strand
CGTAGAGTGTAAAGGCAAAAGGGAGCTTGACTGCGAGACCAACAAGTCGAGCAGGGACGAAAGTCGGACTTAGTGATCCGGTGGTCCTACGTGGGAGGGCCATCGCTCATCGGATAAAAGGTACGCCGGGGATAACAGGCTTATCCCCCCCAAGAGTTCACATCGACGGGGGGGTTTGGCACCTCGATGTCGACTCATCGCATCCTGGGGCTGAAGTAGGTCCCAAGGGTTGGGCTGTTCGCCCATTAAAGCGGTACGAGAGTTGGGTTCAAAACGTCGTGAGACAGTTTGGTCCCTATCTGGTGTGGGCGCAGGATATTTGAAAGGAGCTGTTCCTAGTACGAGAGGACCGGAATGGACTGACCTCTGGTGTGTCAGTTGTCGTGCCAACGGCAGCGCTGAGTAGCTATGTCGGGAAAGGATAACCGCTGAAAGCATCTAAGCGGGAAACCTGCCTTAAGATAAGATATCCCGTGGCATAAGCCACCTAAAGGCCCCTGGTAGACTACCAGGTTGATAGGCTGGATGTGTAAGGGCTGTGAGGCCTTAAGCTAACCAGTACTAATTGGCCGTGCGGCTTGACCATATAATTTATCTCGAGCTAATTAGGTTTTGAAGACGTGAGGATCAGGCTTTGCCTGTCCGAAACGTGGGGTATGGGGGCATCGGAGGATTTCACGAAGTGAAACCGGACGGGCCCTCCATATCAAATGGTCTAAGGGTTTTGTTTTTGTCTTTCAGTAAATTAGTTAAAGTTACTGATTTTTGAGAAGGCATTAGTGACGAGGCCGCAGCCATGAAGGCGACTGAGGCTATAAAAGTGAAAGTCATAGCTTCGTTGTGGAACCACTTGCAAGCAAGCTTTGTGGTACATCTCGGAGACTGAGAGGCGAGAACGAAGCAAATGGTGCCTTATCGGCGAATCAGAGCAAGTTTTCGGTGGCTATACCGAAGAGGTCACACCCGTTCCCATCCCGAACACGGAAGTTAAGCTCTTCAGGGCCGATGATACTGTACCCGCGAGGGTGTGGGAAAGTAGGACGTTGCCGGAATTAATAAAAAGCCTGTCGATTCGTCGGCAGGCTTTTTTTATGAGTAATTGACACCCGGGAAAATATTCCATAAAATTTCTCTTATGTATGACCTTATCCAGAAACGATTAAAAAGTTACAAAAAGAGGGCTAAAATATCGCTTCATCTCAAACCCGCCTCGGTGCTTTTACCCCTCTTTGAAAGAGAGGGAAAACTCCATCTACTCTTTATCAAACGAACCGACGAAGTAGAACATCATAAGGGACAGATTTCCTTTCCTGGAGGGATGAGAGATCCCGAAGATCAGGATGCGGCATCAACCGCGATTCGAGAAACATGGGAAGAGGTTGGAATAGACCCGGTTTCAATTGAAATCGTCGGGGAACTTGACGATCACATTACGGTTACTGGATTTAATATTTCCCCTTTTGTGGGAAAAGTCTCTTACCCTTTTTCTGTTAAAATATGTGAAAAGGAACTTTCAGAGGTTTTTTCAGTGCCCTTATCCTTTTTGCTGGACCGGTCCAATTGCCGGCAGGAATTTCTCCTGGATGAAGATGGACATAAAAGAGAATTTTATGTCTTTCAGTATCAAGATTACCGGATCTGGGGGGCCACAGCCACAATCACCCGCAATTTTGTCAGTATTATTTCAAGTTAAGCGGATTTGGTTTTAGTGGAAGATTTCATTAATCCGTCTGCCTGGTCGGGGTAAAACCCGTCGTAGTTGTTGCGTTCAGTCAATTCCAGCACGGTAAAAGGAGAGCCATTTTTTATTTCTGCGGCAGTAAAAATTTGTCTTAAGCGGGTTCCGGGCGCTCCGATAATGTCACCGGAGAACTCTACCCCTTTTTGTTCCATTTCTTTTTTGGTTTGATCAATATTGGTCACCCGGACCGCAATGTGATGGAGGACCCTGTCTCCGAATTTTTTCACCCAGGGGGTAATGGGGCTGTTCGCTCCTTTTTTTTCCGTATAATCCTGATCTATAAATAAAGCCGGGTGGTTCTTCTTCCGGTAAACTTTAGCCCACCATCCCTGTTCGGGGTATTCAATCATTTCACTTTTGTGTTCATAGCCGGTGTTAAGAAACTCTTTGGCCCTTTTGTCGACATCCATGCATCGAATAGCGGCATGATCAATGATAAGTTCTCCCTTTTGTTCCTGCACGATCTGGAGGTAAATATTCGCCGCGTCATTTTCTTCAAAGTAGCGTTCAATGAGCTGAATGATGGCAGGGTCTTGATACTTTTTAATCTGTTGCTCCAGGACAGGCTGCATGGGGAACTCCTTCCGGCTTGGTCAATAAAAACCTTACTCCAAAAGCCTTATTAAAAAGGGTAGCATCGGATAATGATTTTGTCTACCAGGCCAAAAAACCAGGCCAAAAAAAATAAACCCAAAAGCGTTGACGGCCAAATATGACCGCTCTTGATGACCGGGGTCAAGAGACTCTTGGGTTTGGTGTTCTGAGTGGAATTGGTTTTACGCTCCCCCATTCAAAAGCACCCTGCGCAAAGAAAGATCTTCGCTGTAAAGAGGGTCTTTGAAGCGAGAGCGCTAACGCTCAGCCACCTCACTGGTCAAATTGGCACTATGCATCGGACCACCTCCTTCCTAGTGTAGAGTTATGTTATCGAACTTTCCAAGAACAGAGTTAGAAAGCTGTCATTGCGAACAAAGTGAAGCAATCTCAAGACTTTACGATAAGATTGCCACGCACCCTTCGGTGCTCGCAATGACATGATTAATAAGTGGGTGCGAAGTCTATCGCTGGTCTTGGGGCGGTGAGAATAATTGACGTAGGTATCCTGTTAATCTATACTTTAAAAAAGTGGTGAGGAGGGTCCCTTCATGAATTCTAAAATTCAATATCCGATTTCAGAAATTGAAAAAGTGGAACTTCATCAGCATGTCGATGGTTCGATTCCAGTGAAACTCACATGGGATTTGATGAAAAAACATGGTCTCAATCCCGTTGATACCCTTGAGGAGATGGAAAAGCTTTTGACTCTTCAGGAAGACGAAGAGGGGACTCTTTTACGTTATCTGGATAAATTTCATTATCCACAATGGGTTACCCAATTTTATGAAAATATTACCCTGGTGGTCGAGGCGATCATTGAAAAAGCATACCAGAACAGGGTCAGGCTGATTGAGTTGCGATATTCGCCCATCATCCACACTTTTGCCGGTTTGACGATTCGCCAGGCGATCAGTTCTGTTTTAACCGGCATTAACCGCGCAAAAGATAAATATGATGTGGAAGCGGGTCTCATTATTATCGCCATGAGGCATCAAGGGCCTCACATCGCTAAAATTCTCGCCCGTCAGGCTATTGCAGAGGCCCAGCATCTTCATGACCGCACGGGGGTTATCGGTTTCGATATTGCCGGAGCGGAACGGGGAAACCCTCCGAAACTGTTTGGAGAATCTTTTAAAATTGCAAAGATGGGTGGACTGGGATTAACGGCCCACGCGGGGGAGGACGAAGGCCCGGAATTTATCTGGCAATCCATTGACGACTTGGGAGTAACCCGTATTGGTCATGGCTGTTCGGCGGTTAAGGATAAAGAGTTGCTCAAAAGACTTGCGTCTGAAAAAATTCTGGTGGAGTGTTGCTGGACATCCAATTACCAGACCGGCGCCGTTAAAGCCGGAAAGGAACACCCGATTTTCACTTTTCTGGAATATGGAATTCCGGTTGCTATTTGCACCGATAACACAACGGTTTCTGGAACGTGTCAGAACCGGGAAAATGAAAAATTAAGCCAGAGATTGTCCATCGACGAGCTTACCCGGATTCATGAGGAAGCCAAAACCTTTTCTTTTATCAAAAATCAAAAAAACTGCACCCGTGCCGTCTAATCGAAATCTTTTACTTCTTTTTCCCGAGAAAAAAATTCAACCTTCCCAAACCGCGAAGTTTTCAATTTCTCTAGACGGACAAAAATTAGAGGGTTTTGTGCTGAATGAAAACGGGAAGTTTTTTGCTTATATGAACAAATGTCGTCATATGGGAATTACCCTGGATTGGGACTCCAATGAATTTTACACCAAAGAGAAAGGTTTTTTAATCTGTAAAACCCATGGAGCGCTTTACAAGCCGGTGACCGGTGAATGTGTCAGCGGACCCTGCGCCGGAAAATCTCTTTTTTCCCTTCCTTTAGTTCAAGAGGACGGCCAGATTTTTGTGGATATGGGCAAGGTTCAGCACCTCTACGGCAAACCCTGATCAAAAACAAAAATTGACAAACCTCCTCTTAATCTTTTAATCTTCTATTTTTATGGTGATCCATTCTTTTTCACGAACCCAATGCCGCTTCCGTTGACTGGATAAATAGGAGAATTCCTGTCGAGATGAGCCCTCAAGAAGAAAAACACCTGCTCAGCCAAATGTTGCTGATTCGTCGGTTTGAAGAAAAGGCCGCAGAA
This sequence comes from Nitrospirota bacterium, assembly GCA_016178585.1. Taxonomy (NCBI): domain Bacteria; kingdom Pseudomonadati; phylum Nitrospirota; species Nitrospirota bacterium. The sequence continues at coordinate 17,247 of JACOTA010000036.1, read as the reverse complement.
ATGTATTCCCTTGGAAAAATAGGCGGGTTCTGTCATCTTTATATCGGCCAGGAAGCGGTGGCCGTTGGAGCCATATCGGCTCTTTTGCCTGAGGATTATGTGGTGTCTGCCTATCGTGATCATGGGCATTGTCTTGCCAAAGGAAGCGACCCCAAAAAAGTCATGGCTGAATTGTTTGGGAGGATTGACGGGCTTTGCAAGGGAAAAGGCGGATCCATGCATTTTTTTGACACTGCGACCCATTTTCTCGGAGGTTACGCCATCGTAGGGGGGCATCTTCCGGTTGCAACCGGTGTTGCGTTTGCGCTTAAATATCAACAGAAACCCCAGGTGGTCCTTTGTTTCTTCGGAGAAGGAGCGGTTAACACGGGGGCGTTTCACGAATCGCTCAATCTGGCGTCTCTCTGGAAACTCCCGGTCATTTATATTTGTGAAAATAACCGTTATGGGATGGGAACCCCTGTCGAACGAGCGTCTTCCCTGTATAATATTTCACTGCGAGGATCGGGTTATGGTCTCCACTTGGAACAGGTCGACGGAATGGACGTTTTGCAGGTCAGGGAAAGTGTAACCAGGGCGGTTGACCGGGCGCGGAACAAGCAACTCCCTTCGTTTCTTGAAATGCGGACTTATCGCTATATGGGGCACTCCATGTCGGATCCTTCCCATGGACATTACCGGACCAAAGATGAGGTTGAGGAACAAAAAAAACGTGATCCTATCCAACAGTTTTTTAAAAAATTATCGGCGGAAAAGGTTTTGGATGAACAGACATTTAAAAAAATGGATCAGAAAATTCAGCAGGAAATCGAAGGCGTGATCGCGTACGCGGACGCCAGCCCGTTCCCTCCTCTAAACACCCTAACGACAGATGTCACAGTTGAAGGAACGCGATAAATGCCGTCTATCCTTTACAGGGAAGCCTTGAATCAAGCGTTAAGAGAAGAAATGCGCAGGGACGACCGGGTTTTTTTAATGGGTGAAGAGGTGGGGTACTATCAGGGAGCGTTTAAAGTCAGTAAAGGACTCCTTGAGGAATTCGGCGAAAAAAGGGTTATCGATACGCCGATTACGGAATTGGGATTTACGGGAGTCGGTGTTGGAGCCGCCATGATGGGGCTCCGTCCGGTTATTGAAATGATGACCTTTAATTTTGCCATATTGGCTATGGATCAGATTGTCAATAACGCGGTAAAAATTCAGTATATGTCTGGAGGACAATTTAGAGTTCCGATGGTTGTAAGGGGACCCGGAGGCCCCTCCCGTCAGCTTGCCGCCCAGCACTCCCAAAGCCTTGAATCGTGGTTTTGCCATGTGGCAGGTTTAAAAGTGGTAGCGCCCTCTACTCCAAAAGACGCGAAGGGTCTTTTAAAAAGCTCGATTCGGGACGGGAACCCGATTATTTTTATTGAAGGCCAGGAGCTTTACAGCCAAAAAGGAGAGGTGCCGGAGGAAGAATATCTGATCCCGATCGGACAAGGGGAGATTAAAAAGGAAGGATCCGACGTGACGTTAATCGCCTGGTCCAAAATGCTCCACCTGGCCATGGATGTCGCTCGCGATCTTGAACAAAAGGGAGTTTCCGTGGAAGTCATAGATCCCAGAACACTGAAGCCCCTGGATGTTCCGTTGCTTGTTTCTTCAATAAAAAAGACCCATCGGGCCGTCATTGTTGAAGAAGGATGGCGTTTTTGCGGTTTAGGAGCGGAAATATCGAGTATTCTTTACGGTCAGGCATTTGATGCATTTGATGCGCCTATCGAACGGGTAACCGGAATAGATGTGCCCATGCCTTACGCTAAAAATCTCGAAAAGGCGGCAATCCCCGATAAAGAGAGAGTCATGGCAGCCATTAAAAAGACCCTGAACTGAGGAAGATATGGCCAGTCGCGTAGTGATGCCCAAACTAACGGATACCATGACAGAAGGGGTGTTGCTGAAATGGTATAAAAAAGAAGGAGACGCGGTCGAAAGCGGGGATGTTCTGGCTGAGATCGAAACGGATAAGGCTGTGATGGATCTGGAGGCCTATGGTTCCGGGATATTAAAAAGAGTTCTGGTCAAAGAAGGCGCTACGGTTCCCGCAGGGGACTTATTAGCCATTATTGCGGGAAAAGATGAAGATATTTCTGCGGCGGAATTTGAAAAACTTCCATCTTTTCAGCAAAATCTGCAAAAGCCCGATCAAAACAAGAGGGGCACGGACCCTTTGCGGGACGAAAGGTTCGTCAAAGGTGGATCAAGTAAAACGGCTCAACAGGTCAAGGCGTCTCCTCTGGCCAAAAAAATAGCGAAAGAAAAGGGGATTGATTTGCTGGAAATTAAAGGGAGCGGCCCCGGCGGAAGAATTGTTGAAAAGGATTTATTAAATTCTGTTGGTATGGGAAAAAGAGAACGGCACGGGGAAGTTCCTTCTGAAATTAAACCGTTAAGCCAGATGCGAAAGGCCATTGTTCGCTCGATGGCGCAGAGCAAAATACCGGTTCCCCATTTTTACGTGGTGTCAGATATTGATATGGAAAAAACTTGTGAATTTCAAACGGAAATGGAAAGTCGGGGAAATGAAAAAGTGAGCCTGACCGATATCCTCATCAAGTCCTGTGCGATTGCTTTAACCAAAACCCCTCAAATGAACGCTTCGTTTGTTGAAGATCATCTGGAATACCATAAAGAGGTGAGAATCGGGGTTGCGGTGGGGCTTGAAGACGGAATCATTACTCCGGTGATAAAAGGGTGTGAGTCTAAATCTTTGGGACAGATTGCAAAAGAAACAAAACCCCTGTTTCAAAGGGCGCGGGAAAGAAAACTTTCTCCGGAGGAATATACCGGCGCAACTTTCAGCATTTCGAACTTGGGCGCTTACGATGTCCATCACTTTATTGCGATTATTACCCCTCCTGAGGCCGGGGTCTTGGCGGTTGGAAGCTTACGTCATGAGCCCGTTGTTCAGGAAGGCCAAATTGTGGTTGGAAAGCGGATGCAGGTGACGCTGTCCTGCGACCACCGTGTGATTGACGGCGTTGGGGGAGCCAAATTTCTTCAGGAATTGAAAAAAATTTTGGAAAACCCCGGATTACTGGTTTTATAAGGGAGGCAACAGGCTTTGCCTGTGCCGAACGTGGGGTTCGGGGGCAGCGGAGGATTTCACGGAGTGAAACCGCATGGGCCCCTGAATAAAAAGACATTGTGGTGGATCAAATGACTCAAGGAAAAGTTTATGATCTTGTGGTATTGGGCGCCGGCCCTGGCGGATATGTGTCCGCCATTCGGGCGGCTCAGTCGGGGTTGAAAGCTGCAATTATTGAAAAAGAAAAGGTCGGGGGAGTTTGTTTAAACCGGGGATGCATCCCCTCCAAGGCGTTGATTAAAAACGCCGAAATCGTTTCGGTCATTAAAAAAGCGTCAGAATTTGGAATTACCTATGACCATTTAAAAATCGATTATAGTGTCGCTGTGAAACGGAGTCAGGAAGCGGTTTCGCGGTTGACCCAGGGGGTTGAATTCCTTTTAAAAAAACATAAAGTCGATTTAATCATGGGACGGGGGATCATCCGAACTCCTCAATCCTTGACGGTTGAATCCAAAACGGACCAGAAGGAGATTCAGGCCCAAAATATCATCATCGCGACCGGATCGAGGGCCAGATCCCTCCCCGGAATTGAAATAGATGGTCAGCTCGTCATGAGCAGTACGGAAGCGCTTCTGCTCACCCGTCTTCCGGAAAACCTTTTGATTGTGGGAGGAGGCGCTGTCGGAGTTGAGTTTGCTTATATTTTTTCCAGTTACGGTGTAAAAGTCACTTTGATTGAAGTTGAATCGTCGCTCCTTCCCAGAGAGGACGCAGAAATCGGACAAACTCTGGGGAAAGCTTTTTCAAAACAGAAAATTGAGGTGAAAACAGGCTGTCAATTAGGCGCTCTAAAAGAGGAAAACGGTAAGGTGCTTGCGCAGCTTTTATCCAAAGATAAAGAGGAAACGAAGGTTTTTGAAAGAGTCCTGGTGGCAACCGGCCGGACCCCTAATTCGGAAAATATCGGTTTGGATCAGATCGGTGTCAAAACCCAAAAAGGGTTTATTCAGGTGGGTCCCTTTATGCAAACCTCTATATCGAATGTTTATGCCATTGGGGATGTGGCCGGTAAAGCTCTTTTGGCCCATACCGCAATGGCAGAGGGAATTACCGCGGTGGAAAAAATTCTTGGGAAAGACCCTCCCCCGTTCGATTATCTTTCGATTCCGAATTGTGTTTATTGCCAGCCGCAGGTGGCGAGTATGGGGTATACTGAAAAATCCGCGGTTGAAAAAGGGTATCAAGTTAAAATCGGGATGTTCCCGTATCGGGCAAATGGAAAAGCGGTCGCAATTGGGGAAACGGATGGGTTTGTCAAATTGGTGACGGACGCCGAAACCGAAGAGCTTCTCGGAGCCCATTTAATCGGCATCGACGCGTCGGAACATATTTCGGAAATGGTTCTCGCCAGACGGCTCGAAGCAACCGCCGGAGAGATCGCCCGCACTGTGCACCCTCATCCCACGCTTTCTGAAGCGATCATGGAAGCTTCAGAGGATGTCTTTGGAAAAGCCATTCACATCTGGAAAGGAAATTAAATAGTGGAAATACGGATCGAGATGATCTACTCAGCGAGCAAAGCGAGCGAGAGGGGGAAGCTTCGTCCGGCTTTGCCGGTGAAGGGGGCGACGTGAGCCCCTCAAATAGGCAACGGCTTCCACCCTGGTTTAAGGTCAAGCTGGAAAACGGACCTCAGTTTCAACAAATGAAGAGTTTGGTAAAGACGCTGGGTCTTCATACGGTTTGTGAAGAGGCGAGATGTCCGAACCAGTGGGAGTGCTGGAACCGCGGGACCGCGACCTTTATGATCCTTGGGGATATTTGCACACGAAGCTGCGGGTTTTGCGCTGTCACCACCGGTAAACCGTCGGGACTGGATTGGGATGAACCCCGCAGAGTTGGAAGGGCCGTTAATCGCCTTGGTTTGAATCACGCGGTGATCACGTCGGTTAACCGGGACGAACTCGAAGATGGAGGAGCCGGGATCTTCGCAAACACGGTTGAAGAGGTAAGGGCCCAGAACCGGGACTGTACGATCGAAGTTTTGATTCCGGATTTTCAGGGATCCTATGACGCCCTATTGAAAATCCTGGATGTAAAACCGGATATCTTAAACCATAATCTTGAGACGGTACCCCGGTTATATTCAAAGGTACGGCCCCAGGCGAAATATTCCCGATCTATGGAGGTGCTCGACCGGTCCAAAAAAAGCGGACTTACGACCAAAACAGGGATTATGGTTGGCCTGGGAGAAACCCTGGATGAAATTAAAAAGGTCATGGAAGAGCTGGTTTTAATTCAATGTGATATTATGACAATTGGACAGTATCTTCAACCGACCAAAGACCATTTGCCTGTGGAGCGCTATTATGCTCCGGAGGAATTTATCCGGTTTAAAGAATTAGGAGAAAAGACGGGCATTCCTCATGTCGAGTCGGGCCCGCTGGTCAGAAGCTCCTATCACGCGGATGACCAGGCCATGAGAGTGTTTTAATCACAAGGAGTGACCGATGAATGAAACGCAAGTGCGAATGCAACCCACCCCCAACCCGAACAGCATGAAGTTTGTTTTAAATAAAAAAATTGTCCAAAGCGGCATGGAAATGTATAACAATAAGACCGAAGCCGAAAAATCGCCGGTTGCAAAACAGATTTTTGAGGTTGCCGGGGTAGAGGGTGTATTTATGATGCAGGATTTTATTTCCGTCAATAAAGTTTCTTCGGGAAATTGGGGGGTGATTGCGCCGCAGGTCATGGAGGTTATAAAAAAATTATAGGATTTCGATGAGTTTTTGTTTGGATGAGCTTCCTTTTAACAGGGTAATGCGGTTTTTGGGGACGTTAAAATAGTCCGCCAGGAGGGCAATGAGGGCCGTGTTGGCTTTTCCGTCATGCGGGGGAGCTTTGACAGAGGCGGTAAACTCGGATTCTGATATCTTCCCGATTTTTTCTGTTTTTGCGTTGGGTTTTACTTTGACAGAAATTTTCATATTGAGTACTATAGCAAAATGTTTTTTAAATCGTTATCATTTATTTCATTTATCCAACAGGAAGGAGTCAGTCATTATGCCGGCGACAGAATCGGAATTTAAAGGGAATCCCATGCTTGTTCTAAGTCAGGGTCCAGACGATAAGTTTCCATTTCAATTCGGTTTGAAAAAAGCGAAATTGATTTTGGAAAATCTTGAAGAGATCAAGAAATTTGTAGAAAAAAATTCTGGCCCTAAATAACAAAAACCGGCAGGGATGACCCCTGAGGGTTTAACCTGCCGGTTAGATATTCTGTATCGACGGATCAGGAAAGGAGGAATCCCGTGGGTTTGTCGGCGAAAACCTGTGTCCCCTGTAAAGGAGGAATCCCGCCGCTTTCAAAAAAAGAAGCGGAGAAGCTTATCTCTGAAGTTCCCGGGTGGGAGTTGAAAGAAGGGGCTGCGAAAATTGAAGGAAAATTCAAGTTTGATCATTTTGTTTCCGCGTTAAAGTTTGTCAATAAGGTGGGAGACCTGGCTGAATCTGAAGGGCATCATCCGGATATCAACTTTGGATGGGGTTACTGCAACATCATCTTTTACACCCACAAAATTAACGGCCTTCATGAGAATGACTTCATCATGGCCGCAAAAGTTAATCAACTCATCTAAACAATACCTTCTTTTATGCTTGTTGAAAAACCCGGGAGTTTGGTTTAGAACAGAGTTAGAAAGCTGTCATTGCGAACAAAGTGAAGCAATCTCAAGACTTTACGATAAGATTGCCACGCACCCTTCGGTGCTCGCAATGACATGATTAATAAGTGGGTGCGAAGTCTATCGCTGGTCTTGGGTCGATTGAAGTCGTTGACACCCTTCTTTTAGCCATCATATAATAAAGCCATATGAAAATTGCGGTAAACGGGCAGATGTGGGAATTCTCCGGAGAAATGAATGTCCTCCAGCTTTTGCACGAACTTGGAATGGTGGTTGACCTGGTTGCCGTTGAGGTTAATCAGCAAATATTGGACAAGAAAGAATTTAGGGCCCATTTTTTAAAAAATGACGACAGGGTCGAGATCATTAATTTTGTCGGCGGAGGGTAACAGGAATGAATCAGGATGAACAGCTGACGATAGCCGGAATAAACTTTAAGTCCCGGCTATGGGTGGGTACAGGAAAATATAAAAATTTTGAGGAGACGAAGAAGGTTATTGAAGCCTCTGGAGCCGATGTCGTGACCGTGGCCGTGAGGCGCGTGAACATTACCGATAAAAATCAGGAAAACCTGCTTGATTATATCAGCCCCAGGCAATACAAGATTCTCCCGAATACCGCTGGTTGTTATACCGTGGAAGAGGCCGTGAGAACGGCCAGATTAGCCAGAGCGGCAGGGGTGTCCGACATGGTAAAGCTTGAAGTAATTGGCGATCCCCGCACGCTTTTTCCGGATACGGCGGGTCTTTTAGAGGCCGCTAAAATTCTGGTGAAGGAAGGTTTTATTGTTTTTCCTTATACCAATGATGACCCGATTGTGGCAAAAAAACTCGAAGAAATCGGGTGTGCTGCGGTCATGCCGCTGGCCGCTCCGATCGGTTCTGGCCTGGGAATTAGGAACCCTTATAATTTGAGGATCATCATGGAAACGGTTAAGATTCCGATTATTGTCGATGCCGGCGTTGGAACGGCTTCCGATGCCTCGATTGCAATGGAGATGGGATGCGACGCTGTTTTGATGAATACGGCCATTGCTTCCGCCAAAGAGCCGATTTTAATGGCGGAAGCCATGAACTTCGCGGTCAAAGCAGGTCGACTGGCTTTTCGCGCGGGTCGAATGCCAAAACGTCTATATGCCCAGGCCAGCAGTCCCATAGAAGGAATGATTGAACAGAGTTGATTTTGATTTCTACCTCATTACGGACAGGAAACAAACCCTCGGACGGCCTTTAAAAGAAGTCTTAAACAGCGCTCTTGCCGGGGGAATACAGGCCATTCAACTTCGTGAAAAAGACCTCCCGGTTAGAGAGCTCCTGGCCCTTGCTTTTGAAATCCGGGAACTGACCTTCCAAAAAAAAGCCCTTCTCTTTATTAATGACCGCATGGATGTCTGTTTAAGCGTCGGAGCAGATGGCGTCCATTTAAGATCGGATAGTTTATCCCCTTCCGTCGCAAGAAGAATCCTTGGCCCCGAAAGACTGATCGGGGTTTCCTGCCACTCTCTTGAAGAAGCTTTGTTCTCCGAAGAAAAGGGCGCGGATTTTATTACGCTAGGGCCCCTTTACTTTACACCCTCTAAACAGAAGATGGGCGAACCCCTCGGATTGGCTCTATTTAAGTCCATTGTTGAGAAGGTCAAAATTCCGGTATTTGCGTTGGGCGGAATCACCGTGAACCGTGTGGAAGAAATTCTGCATGCAGGGGCGAGCGGCGTCGCTTGTGTCTCTGCGGTTCTCAATGCGCCCAGGGTTCGCGAGGCCGCTCAGGAGTTTTTAGCGCAGATTCGAAGGATGAACGGTAAATGAAACGGCGCTTGAAGTTGACCAACTAAATCTTCGGTGATAGAATTATTTCACGGGCAAAGATTTCACTTAACTTACCAAGAAGAGATCTCAAAGTTTTTGAAAGGAAATCAAAATGGGTGATCCAAAAAAAGTGAAAGCAAATCCATTTAAAACGACCATAAAAAAACTTTCTGATCAAATAAGCGGGAATGAGATGTCTTCCGAAAAAAAAGTTGACGAATACGAGAGCGAGATTCAAAGGCTTGAGAGCCGATTAAGATCGATGGAGGAAGAACTTCATCAACACCATTTATCCCGAATACAACTGGATCAGGCCCATAAGCAAAATGAAAAACTGGTTGCGCTCATTCAAGAATCGAAAGAACAAATCGCTGCCCTTCGGAATGAAGTCGAGAAGTTAAGCAGTCCTCCCTCGGCGTACGGTGTTTTTTCGGGATTGAATGAAGATGGAACGGTAGATGTTTACGTCTCCGGACGGAAAATGAAGGTGAGTCTGCACCCTCAAATTAAAGCTTCTGAGTTAAAGAGGGGGCAGCAGTTGGTCTTAAATGAAGGCCTAAACGTGGTGGAAGCGTGCGGCTTTGAGTTCCAGGGAGAGGTGGCGCGGGTTAAAGATATCCTGGATGAGCATCGCCTGATTGTGAGTCTTCATGCGGATGAAGAACGAGTCGCTGAACTGGCAGAACCTTTGCTGAAGGAAAAACTGAGTGTAGGGGATCACATTCTTTTGGATACGAGAACCGGATATCTTTTGGAGAAACTTCCCAAATCGGAGATTGAAGAAGTCGTTTTAGAAGAGGTCCCGGAGACTCTTTATGAAGATATTGGCGGTTTAAAAGAACAGATTGAAGTTATTCAAGATGCAATCGAGCTCCCTTATTTATATCCGGAGCTTTTCAAGGACCATAAGCTGTCTCCTCCCAAGGGGGTTTTGCTCTACGGTCCTCCGGGTTGCGGTAAAACCTTAATTGCCAAAGCCGTTGCCCATTCGATTGCCAAAAGAACAGAGAAAGAATTAGGCCGGGAAGTCAAGAGTTTCTTTCTTCATGTCAAAGGTCCCGAACTCTTAAATAAGTATGTCGGTGAAAGTGAACGTCATATTAGAGAAGTTTTCAAGAAAGCCAAAGAGAAAGCCCAGGACGGCATCCCTGTCATTGTCTTTTTCGATGAAATGGATTCCTTGTTTAGAACCAGGGGATCTGGAATTTCATCGGATATGGAGTCCACTATTGTTCCACAGTTTTTGTCAGAGATTGACGGGATAGAAAAGTTAAGGAATGTAATCGTCATTGGCGCGAGCAACCGGCAGGATTTAATTGATCCGGCTATTTTAAGACCGGGGCGCCTTGATATTAAAATTAAGATTGAAAGGCCAAGTAAAGAAGCCGCAAAAGACATTTTTTCAAAATATTTGGTCCTGGATATTCCCTATCACAAAAACGAACTTCAGAAGAACGGAGACGATCGGGTAGCGACGGTTAAGCGGTTAATCGATGAAGCGGTCGATTTTATGTATGAGACGTCCGAAGAAAATAAGTTTCTGGAGGTGACCTATGCCAATGGCGAGAAAGAAACGCTTTATTTCAAGGATTTTTCAAGCGGCGCCATGATCGAGGGAGTGGTTTCGAGAGCCAAGAAATATTCAATTAAACGAATGATAACCAAAGGGGAAAAAGGCATAAAACTGGAAGATTTGATCCAGGCGATGAAAGATGAATTTAAAGAAAATGAAGATCTTCCCAATACGACCAATCCGGACGATTGGGCTAAAATTGCCGCCAGAAAGAGCGAGAAGATTATTCATGTCCGTACGATAGGCGGCAAGTCAAATAAACCGAGGAGAGTCGAAACCGTCACCACAGGGCATTATTTATGAAATCACGAATCGTCGGGACTGAAACAGAATTCGGAATAGTCGTTCGCGACGGCGGGTCGACCGATCCTGTCAGTAATTCCATCTTGCTTGTCGGAAGCTGTCCCTTGCTTCCCGCGACGCATATTTTGTGGGACTATGAAAATGAGAATCCCCTAAACGATGCCAGAGGGTTTGAAATCGAGGGTGAAAAAGAAAGGCCCGGGCCTGAATACAATCGTATGTTAAACAAACTCATGTTTAACGGCGGGAGATTGTATGTAGACGGAGCGCATCCTGAATTTTCAACCCCTGAGTGTTTGACCCCTCGCGAGGTGGTGGCTTATGAAAAAGCCGGAGAAAGAATTTTGGATTTAAGCAGGGAAACCTGCAACAGAACTCATCATCGGGAAAACGGCACAATCCTTTATAAAAACAATACCGATGGAAAGGGAAATAGCTACGGTTATCATGAAAATTACCTGGTGGACCGAAACGTCCCGTTTGAGCGCCTTTTAAAGGAGTTAGTTCCTTTTTTAGTGACCCGGCAGATTTTTACGGGGGCCGGAAAGGTCGGGAGCGAGAACAGGTCGGATTCCGTTCAATATCAGATTTCTCAAAGAGCTGATTTTTTTGAAGTCCTGGTTGATTTAAATACCATGGTCAAGCGGCCGATTATGAATACCCGGGATGAACCTCATTCGGACTCCGCGAAATACCGAAGGCTTCATGTAATCGTGGGCGACTCCAACATGTCAGAAATCAGCACCTACCTGAAGGTGGGGACTATGCTTCTGGTTTTAGCGGTTATTGAGGAATCTGAAGAGTCTGGAATTTCTTTTGAAAATTCGGTAAGAACGATCAAAGAGGTGTCCCGAGACCTGACATTAAAGAAAAAATATAAATTGGCGGATGGTCGGGAAAAGACCGCGATTGAAATTCAGCGGGTCTATTTGGAAAAAGCGAAAAGGCTTTTTGAGAACGAAGACGACGGTTTTTCCAGGGAATGTTTGTCTAAATGGGAGAACGTCTTGGATCAGCTTGAAGAAGATCCCAAACTCCTTTCCAAAGAGCTGGATTGGCTGGTCAAAAAAGAGATGATCGAAACCTATATGGAGAGAAAGAAATGCGACTGGAATGATTCCAGAGTTTCTCTGATGGATTTACAATACCATGATATCTCGCCGGAAAAAGGACTTTATTACGCCCTTGAGCGGAGCGGCTACGTCAATCGGCTCATTACCGATGAAGAAATAACCAGGGCGATGGAATTTCCCCCCGAAGGAACCCGGGCTTATTTTCGAGGAATGTGTTTGAGAAAGTTTCCCAAGGAAATTTATGCCGCGAGCTGGACCTCTGTTTTATTTGATTTAGGAAATACAACGGTTAAAAAAATTCCTTTGCTGGATCCATTTAGAGGGACCAAGGTCCTTGTCGAAAAGATTCTTAATTCTTCCTATTCAGTTCAAGAATTGTTGCGTCAGCTGGCATCATAAAGACAAGAAAAAAATTAGTTTCGCGGTCGAACGGTTCGGACTCTAAAAGAGGGATTGGAGGCCAGCGGGCAAGCTTTGCGGAAGGGGGTGAGATCAATGGCCAGGCAGGAGAAGAAACAGGACAAGAAAAAAGAGGTTGAAAAGAAAGAGGAAGCCGCTCCAAGCGCTAACGTCGCGGAAAAAGGAAAAAAAATAAAAGACGATCTGGATAAATTGATGGACAAGATTGACGATGTATTGGAAGAAAACGCAGAAGAGTTTGTTAAAAATTATGTTCAAAAAGGAGGCGAGTAGTGGAGAACTTTGAGTTCGACTACCAAGACTCAAGTTTTTACCAATTATTGACGACCCGGTACCCTCATTTAAAAAACCAGCCCCTATCCTTTTATGGAAAAGACCAGAATTCCTCTATGAAGATTCTTCATGGAACAACCATTCTGGCGCTCAGATTTGAAAAGGGCGTTGTGATTGCGGGGGACCGCCGGGCAACGGAAGGGCATCAGATTGCTGATCGAACCATGAAAAAAATATTTAAAACGGATGAGCATTCAGCCGTCGGAATCAGCGGCGCCGCAGGTCCTTGCGTCGAAATGGTCAAGTTGTTTAAGACAGAAATAGAGCATTATGAAAAACTTGAAGGGGCATCGCTTACCCTGGAAGGAAAGGCGAATAAACTTGGCGAAATGGTCAAGTCCAATCTTCCCCTGGCGTTCCAAGGTTTAATTGTCATTCCCATTTTTGCGGGTTTCGACCTTAAGAAGAGTGAGGGAAGGATTTTTAAATATGATATTACCGGCGGCCATTATGAAGAGGCCGAGTTTTACAGCACCGGTTCCGGTGGAAAAGACGCCAAAAACTCGATAAAGAAAATGTTTAAGAAGAATTTGCCCGAAGATGAAGCGATCCGTATCGCGATTTCAGCGCTGTACGACGCGTCCGAAGAAGATTCCGCAACCGGAGGCCCGGACGTTATCCGGGGGATTTATCCGAACATCAGCGTGATTCGGAAAGAGGGCCTTATTGAGGTTTCCGATGAAAAAATTAAATCGGTCGCCCAGTCCTTAATCGAACACACCAGGGAGAGTTAAACATGGCGTTGCCGTATTATGTTTCACCTGAACAAATCATGCAGGATAAAGCGGAATACGCGAAGAAAGGAATCGCGAAAGGCCGTTCAATCATCGTTTTGGAATTTAATGCCGGGGTATTATTTTTAGCGGATAATCCCAGCAGTTCTTTAAATAAAGTTTCGGAAATTTATGATAATATTGCGTTTGCGGGCGCCGGAAAGTATAGTGAATTTGAAAATTTAAGAAAGGCCGGTATTCGGCACGCTGATTTAAAGGGTTTTATGTACAGCAGGGAAGATGTGACGGCTAAATCTCTGGCCAATGCCTATTCGCAGTCTCTCGGAACAATTTTCAGTCAAGAAATCAAACCCCTGGAAGTCGAAATTCTGGTGGTTGCCGTTTCAGAGGAAGGAAGGCCGAATGAAATGTATCGGATTGATTTCGATGGAAGTATCTCGGATGAAAAAGGCTTTACCGCGATCGGTGGAAAAGCTGACGAACTTAAAGGATTTTTAAAGGAGAGATTCACACCGGGGCAGCCTTTGAAAGCGATGTTTAAACTCAGCAAGGAAGCTTTGGAAACGATTAATAATCAAAAACTGACTGTTCAGGGTCTTGAGGTCGCCGTTCTGGACCAAACACGGGCAGGACGAAAATTCAGGCGTCTGAGTCTGGATGAAATCACACCATACTCGACAGGGTGAAGAAAAGAAACAGGATAGGTGATGCCCTGCGAGGGCCGCCGGGCGCCTCCAGTAATCAATCAGGCGCCACGAAATATACGGTGACATTGGGATGAAAAACAGAATCTTTGGACTTGAAAACGAATATGGCCTGATCTTTTCTCCCAATGGCCGGATCTATCTTCCCCTGGAAAAAGTTTTGGGATATATTTTTGAAGGTTTGATCCCAAATAGCTGGCCCTCCAACGCCTTTCTTCCCAACGGGGCCCGTTTTTATCAGGATACGGGATGCCATCCGGAATATTCGACCCCTGAATGCAACGATCTTATAGACGTCGTAACCCATGATAAAGCGGGGGAAAGACTGCTGGAGACCTGCCTCCCCGAAGCTGAGAAAAGGTTAAAAGAAGAAGGTCTCTCCGGAGATATTTATATTTTTAAAAATAATACCGATTCGATGGGAAATACGTACGGCTGCCACGAAAATTACCTTATGGTCAGAGAGGTCGATTTTTGGAAAGTTACGGAACAGTTGATCCCTTTCTTCGTGACCCGGCAAATTTTTACCGGATCGGGCAAGGTTTTAAAAATTTCCGGCCGCGGGCATTATTTTATATCCCAACGGTCCCAGCATATTCATGAAAAGACCTCTTCCTCGACGACGTCATCCAGAAGTATCATCAATACCCGCGATGAACCTCATGCAGACGCCGAAAAATACAGACGTCTCCATATCATTGTGGGGGATTCGAATATGTCGGAGGTTACGACTTTCCTGAAGGTCGGTGTTACCTCTCTTGTTTTATCCATGATCGAAGCCGGATTCGGTGTTTCCGGGTTGGAGATGGATGATCCTGTAAAGGCCATCCGGGAAATTTCGAGAGATATTACGTTAAAAAAAAAGGTTAAGCTTGAAAATGGAAAAGAATATTCTGCCATTGAAATTCAAAGATTTTATCTTGAAAAGGCCAGCGAATACCTTGACCATGGAGAGGCTTCCTCCGAAGAAATAAAGATTCTTGACCGATGGAAAGCGACATTAGATCAGTTGGAAGAAGAACCCAGAGCGCTTGCTGAGGAAATTGACTGGGTGGCGAAACTCTGTTTGATCGAAAATTATATGAGCCGTAAAGAGTGCGGTTGGGAGGACCCTCGTATTGCGCTGATTGATTTACAGTATCATGATGTAAAAAGAAGCCGGGGGCTTTATTATTTGCTGGAAAAGCAAGGATTTATTAAACGGTTATGCACCGAAGAAGGGATTGACCAGGCCATGCATACACCCCCCCAAACGACCCGCGCGAAAGTGAGAGGGGATTTTATTAAATTTGCGAAAGAAAAAAACCGATCCTATACGGTCGATTGGACTTATTTGAAGTTAAACGGTTATTGGGAGGAAACGATTTTGTGCATGGACCCTTTTTCGCCCACGAACAGAAGAGTCAGCGAGCTGATTGCTTCGGAAAATCTTTCTTCGAGATGAGGGTATTTATTTCAAGCTTTTTTTTTGTTTTTTTACTCATTTCTCTGACCCAGCCCATCCTGGCGGAACCTTCTCCTCCCCCTGTTTATGAAATTAAACAAGGGGAAGTTGGTTTTCTGACAGTTTTTTTCGATCAAAAGGCCTCTCGACTGGAAGGTCGTTTTTTAGGAAAAAAAATATTTTTTGATCGAATCTCGGGCTCAAGAAATTTTGGAACGCTTCTGGGTATTGATTTAGACCAGGGCACTTCAGACCAGAACGTGACAGATTTTCAGTCGGGAGAAATCCTGGCCACAATCCATATTCTGCCAAATCAATTTGGAAGACAGGAAATCCAGGTCCCCGGTCAATTTGTAAACCCCTCCCGCCGGCAGATGGACAGGATTAAACGGGATAAAGAGGAGATCCACACGATTTTGTCATTTTTTTCAGGGAAAAGGCGCTGGCAGGGAAATTTTATTATGCCAGTGTCAGGGACTCCCAAAAGCACTTTTGGGCTTAGAAGGATATTTAATGGAGAGCCCCGGAATCCACATACAGGGGAAGACATCGCCGCGCCAGAAAAAACGCCGGTTTATGCTACCAATGACGGAGTCGTTGCCGGTGTGGTCAACCATTTCTTCAGCGGAAACGGGATCATTATTGACCACGGGCAAGGTCTATTTACAGAATACTTTCATTTATACAAGTCAGAAGTCAAAAAAGGGCAGAAACTTAAAAAAGGAGAGGAAATCGGCCTCGTGGGTAAGACCGGCCGGGCAACAGGGCCTCATCTTCATTGGGGAATGATGATCAATGGCGCGAGGGTTAATCCTCTCTCCGTTGTTCATTTAAAACTCGAATAGGAGGCTGCTGAAAAGGGATTTCATGAAAACATGTCTTTCAATTGCCGGATCAGATCCCTCGGGAGGAGCCGGGATCCAGGTCGACTTAAAGACCTTTACCCGTTTTGAAGTTTATGGAATGGCCATTCCAACGGCTCTGACGGTTCAAAATAGCATGGGTATTTCTGAGGTGGTTTCTATCCCTCCCGACCTTTTTGAGAAACAGGTGGCCTCTCTATTTGAAGACATTTCCATCGATGCCATGAAAACAGGGATGCTCTTTTCCAATGAAAACGTTGAGCGTCTTTATCAAACCTTTCTCAAGTCTAAACCGACTCATCTGGTCATCGATCCAATTATCCGATCGACATCAGGATTCCGCCTTCTTGAAGAAAAAGGAGTCGACGCTTTAAAAAAACTCCTTTTCCCTTTTGCGTTCCTGGTTACCCCTAATTTGAAAGAGGCTTCTTCTTTAACAAATATCCCCGTCAACACGGTTTCAGAGATGGAGGAAGCGGCAAGAAAGATTTATGACCTTGGTCCTAAATTCGTTTTAGTGAAAGGAGGCCATTTAACCAATGAAGCGGTGGATCTTTTTTATGACGGAGACTCCTTCCAAACCTGGAAAAGCCCTAAAATCGACAAAAAAGTTCACGGAGCTGGATGTGTCTTGTCAGCTGCCATTACAGCCTGTTTGGCCAGAGGTCATTCGGTTGATCTGGCCATTGAAGAAGCGCATAAGTTTGTTCACCGGGCGATTGAGCAGGCAATGCCTGTTGGGACGGGAGCCCTCCCCCTCAACTTATTTCATTAAAATAAATTGATTCGGATAGTTTTCTCTTGACACAATGTGAGTGGAACGCCTAAAATGGTTACAAGTTTCGATATTGCGAAACACATAATTATTATAAGGAGTCCTCCATGCGGAAAAATAAAAATGGCCTGGAAGACCAAGTGTACCGGCTCCACGCCGAAATCTGCTCCACTCTGGCCAATCCCAAGCGGCTGAAGATCATAAATACCCTCCGTGAGAAAGAGTTCTCTGCCGGGGAGCTCCTTTCGATACTCAAAGTCCCCAAAGCCAACCTCTCCCAGCAGATGGCCATCCTGAAACAAAAAGGGGTGGTGTTGTCCCGCCGCGAGGGGAACACCGTTTTTTATCAGCTGGCCCGGCCCAAGATTCTCAAGGCGTTCGACCTCATGCGGGAGCTTTTGTTTGAAGTGTTAGCGGACCAGCAAAGGCTGTTAAAAGAATATGGTAGGCGAAAGAAAAATAAT
>JACOTA010000035.1 GCA_016178585.1 Nitrospirota bacterium | reverse complement strand
GGTAGTTGACCGAGATCATACCAGGCCGGAAATCTCCAAGCGCCTCGATCCGGCGATAGAGGCCTTGTCTTTGGGCTTCGAGCTCTTCCAGAGATTTTTCCATGGGACCTCCTTATCTGATTGTTATATAACAATCAGATAATAGGCCAAAAAAAAAAGGAAAGTCAATATTTACCCATAAATTTGTCTCACACCCCTGGCGCCTGTCAATATTTATTTTTTTAGATCTGAATAAGACTCGTCCGATACTCGAAATCTCCTCTCAAAAGAGGCGTTAGAAACATCGGAGAAATTTTGAATGTTTTACCTGAATCATCATATAAATATCAGCGATAAAATTGCTATTTATAATTTGGTTTTTTACTACCCAAAAACGCTGTACGCTGAGATAGAAAGAGGTGCGCGGGCACGTATGCAAACCTTGCCCGCATGGAAAGACCACCCGAAATAAAAGGGCCCAAAGTCAATATTGACTTTGGGCCCGGGATATTCCTAAATGTCCTCACCCATGGAGGTGATACCTTTCGGACGTTTTATTAATGAAACGCCCACGATGCCGTTGTCTCCTCCCCATGAACGCCAATGATTCTCACACTCAACTGAACGGGAGCACGGGTGGCACTTGCGGTAATCGTTGTCCCGTTACAGGTTGTTGGAAGGGTAATGCTTCCGGTGGTGGAGGTTACCGGAAAATCTACATTGGGTACCTGACATCGGCCAGCGGCGCCATTATCGATAAATCCATAGAGGGACACAGATTTTACCGAAAAAGTGGTTGGGAGGGTCCAATTCACGGTCAGCGGCAGGCCCAGTTTGGCATCCGCCAGGGCATGACCGGTTATACCGCTCATCGAAATGGCCTCGCCAGTGGTTGCCGGCACATCAATCGTGTATGACGCGGATGGGCTCGTCGAAAAATTCACGGCGAAGGTATAAACTGTTCCGACTGGAGGAAAGGTCAAAGAGGTTGAGGTTGTGAAATAGTCGTATTGGTCTTCCTGAATCGTACTAGTGGAGGAGGGTGTCGGATTGTATGTCGTAGACACCGGCGGGTTTCCGTAAGTTGTCAGGGTGTAGGTCGACGTGGTTCCGTTTATTGGACCCGTGGCTGTTGCCGAAGAAACGGTATTGACCAAAGCGCTGACCTGAAGATCCAATGTCTTGAAAACGCCGCTACAGGTATTACAAATAGCTGGATCTTCATAGCGGGTTTCGATCTTTGTAGAAACATCAGCCCTCGCATTTTTTTGATTTCCAAAGAAACGCCAGGTCCCATCGTTCTGCTTTTTAAATTGCATCCCGATGACCCTTTTATCTCCCACATCATTGAGATAACTAGCTAATGTTACCCCATTCTGAGTTGTTGAAGCCTTTCCGTAAACTCGAACAACTTTATTGATATCATCATAACTAAGAATTTTATCAACGATTAATGAGTTCAGGGTCGCCCCACGCATATCACTCGCCATTCTTCCGGCTCCAATCGTGGCATTCAATCCTTCATTTAAATAACTGGCGTCATAAAATCCGATCATATCGGTATCTACTAGGGCGGTTCCTTTGGTATTGACCACCGATGCAAACTGATTAAACATCGCACTCACTCCGTTTAAAGCCGTCTGCTCGGCAGATGTGGTAGGAATTACCGCCGTCGTGATACTGGTAGAGGTTGTACTTCCCACTGTAGTCGTTGTGTTAAATGAAACACTGCTGGTAGAGGTATTGACGTTAACCGTGGAGGTCAGAGAGGAGGTCGTTGCCATATCGGTGATGGTAATGACGTTCGAGGCAACGGTTGTCTGATCCAATATTTTATCAAACCCTGTACTGTTGGCGGTAAATGGAGTTGAAATCAGGTCGAAAGCCGCCGGGTCAATATTGTTACTGACCAGCCAGGATTGAATAACCTCTTTAACCACTGACGCAATGACTTTAATTTCCGTAGCGGTTGGAGGAGGGTTGCCTACAGGGTCAGCAAACGCGGCCGCAATAGTCTTACCTTGAACAGTATACCAATTCTGGACGATCATATCGGTAAAGGGGTGAATATTCACGATCCCGGTCTGCCCCCCGATACTGTAAAGCGAAGTGGTATTGGGAAGATCGACTTTTAAAAGAAAAGGAGCCGTCAGGCCAGTAGCGTCAATAGTGTACTTTCCCGTACTATCGGTAGTTCCTGTTTTTTGAGTTCCGTTTTTATCTTTCACAGTAATGGTGGCATTGATAACCGGTTTCCCAGAGGCGGCTGTCCCGGAAAGCGAGACTCCCGTGGTAAGGCTTCCCCCACTGCTTCCACCGCCACCGCAAGCCGGAAGGGTTAAAAGAAAGAATACAGAGGATAAAAGTAATCCTAAAACCAGAAACCGATTTTTAAGCAATTTTTCCATCGTTTTACTCCTTAATTAATTAATTAAATTGAGTATAACAGGCGTTTTAAATTTGTCAATCCGCCGAAGTGCCTCATAAAAAATGTTACCGAGGCGGTTCCGAAAAATGTATCGTTGACTCATATTATCAAAGAAGGCTAACAATCCGGAATTTTTGAAGCTCGGCTTTTGATGGAGCAGTGGATGTAAGCTTTCCCTTTTCGTATGCTTTAATCATTTTGCTTTCAAACCGGAAAAGGCGGTGGTAAAAAAGAAAAAGCGTTATTTCCAGTCGGCGGGATGAATGGGTTGGAGTTTTTATTTTTTTGTTTTAAATACCGAATTATTTGTAATTCCTTG
Source organism: Nitrospirota bacterium (assembly GCA_016178585.1). Classification (NCBI taxonomy): domain Bacteria; kingdom Pseudomonadati; phylum Nitrospirota; species Nitrospirota bacterium. The sequence continues at coordinate 25,605 of JACOTA010000035.1, read as the reverse complement.
TTTTACTTGTCATCGCGAGCACCTGTCGGGTGCGTGGCGATCGTGGTTCAAGATAGCAAGATTGCTTTACTTCGCTCGCAATGCAACTTTCTATCGTTTTTGGGATAGAATTGCCATTTGTAATTCGATTTGTTACTATCCAAAAATCAGATATTAATTTTTTAAGCGACAACTCTTCCGCACTATGAGCAGAGAAGCGAACTGCACATTTAAAGTTATAAGCTGGGATGAAAAGCCTTATCAAGAGTTCGAGGGCGGGGCAAAGCTAACTCGGGCAAAAGTGTCTCTAGCATATCAAGGTGACATCAGCGGAGAAGGTTTTGTTGAATTCCTTATGTCCCATGCGGCCAATGGCACGGCGAGCTTTGTCGGCATGGAGTGGGTTAAAGGGGTTGTAGCGGGTAAATCCGGCAGCTTTATCATTCAGCATGTCGGCACCTACGATAGTGGCGGGGCGCGCAGCGCTTGGTCCATCGTCCCTGGCTCGGGTACCGGCGAGTTGGCGGGCATTGTTGGCAAGGGGAGTTACGTCGCCACCAGTGAGTCCGTTCCGTTCTCTTTCAGTTACGAATTTTCGGGAGCCTAAACTTAATCATTGTGCATCGAATGGATCATCACACTGAAATCGACCGTCTCGTGTTTCGCGAGGTGAATGCCAGCCGGTGGGCGGACTTCGAGCGCTTATTTGAAAGTCGCGGTGGCCCGAAGTTTTGCTGGTGCATGGTCTGGAGAGAAACGCCGGCTGAGGCAAAGCACAAAGACGGGGTGAGTCGCAAGGAGGCGATTGCGGGGCGCGTCTCCGCCGGAATTCCAATCGGGCTGTTGGGATACATGGATGGAGAACCTGTCGCGTGGTGCTCAGTGGCGCCGCGATCTACCTATCGACGGCTTGTAGACGATGACAGCGCCGATGAAGGTATTTGGTCGATTGCGTGCTTCTTTGTTGTACGGCGGCTTCGGGGTCAAGGCATTACGCGACGTATTGTCAAAGCCGCAGTCGAGCATGCCCGGGCACACGGTGCGTCGATTGTCGAAGCTTACCCAGTAGACCCAGACTCCCCAAGCTATCGTTTCATGGGTTTCGTATCTATGTTTGAAGAAGCGGGTTTCTGTGAGACGGGGCGTGCAGGCACGCGTCGCCATATTATGCAGTTGAAGGTCAGGCCATGACGCCACAGCAAGGAGGAGCATATGGAAAGCAAGGTACAATGCGAAAGCTTTAAAGCTCTCTCTATAAGAAATTTCATTTTTCTTGACATTTTCAATAAAGATGTATATACATATACTGTAATGAAAAAAGAATCGTTAAGTCCAAAAAAAAACCGATTTGCCTTGCCCTGTGCCTGCGCCAATTTACGAAGGGCCGCTCGACTCGTCACCAGGCTCTATGACGAAGAACTTGCGGGTACGGGGCTTGAGTTAAGCCAATTTACTCTTTTGATGGCGCTTTCAAGAGCCGGGGAGATCGCCCAGGGGAGGCTAGGGGCCGTTTTGTCCCTCGACTCCACGACATTGACGCGAACGTTGAAGCCTTTAATTGAAGAGGGTCTGCTTCAAACCCGGCCCGGATTAGACCGCCGAGAACGCCTGGTCGGACTTACGAAGGCTGGTAAGAAGAAGTTTATTTCGACTTTACCAAACTGGGAGAGCGCGCAGGAAAGATTACAACAAAAACTCTCGTTAAGGAAATATGATGATCTCATGCGTTTGCTGGGGGAACTGGAATGAACGGGTTGGTTTTTTTTGGTTTAATATATGTATATACATCTATATGAGATCGAATGAAAGGAGGAATAAGTGTCGCAACTCGATGATCACCCAACGGTAAAGCAATTTTACAAAGGAGGCGGAGCTAATTCTCCTGCAGGCAGCCTTATCAAAAAGGAATCGGCATGGCTTCGTCAGCTGTGCTTGGATGCCGGTGCAGATGACGTCGGATTTGTTGAAGTTAATCGGCCAGAAATTTCGGATCAGAAAGATGAGATTCTCTCGGTTTTTCCACCTGCAAGAACCCTCATCAGTTTCGCTTGCAGAATGAACCGGGAGAATATTCGGACTCCGGCACGATCCGTCGCGAATCTCGAATTTCATCATACAACCGATGAGGTCAACGAAGTGGCGCGTAACATTGTACAGAAAATGGAAGCCGAGGGAATTCGGGCGATGAACGGAGGAGCGGCCGGATTTCCAATGGAGGCCGACCTTTGGGGCGGGAAAATGTGGATTCTCTCCCACAAACCGATTGCTGTTGCGGCCGGTATAGGCCAGATGGGAATTCATCGAAATGTGATCCATCCTAAGTTCGGCAACTTCATCCTGCTTGGAACGGTTCTCATAGACACTGAACTTGAGACTTACTCTCAACCCATTGATTATAACCCATGCTTAAGCTGTAAATTGTGTGTGGCGGCGTGTCCCACCGGAGCCATCGGCGCTGACGGCCATTTCGATTTTTCCGCCTGCTACACACACAACTACCGTGAATTCATGGGTGGATTCACCGATTGGGTAGGGAAGATTGTCGAAAGCAAAACGGTTAAAGATTACCGAAAAAAGATGTCCGACGCAGAAACGGTTTCAATGTGGCAAAGTCTTTCATTTGGAGCCAATTATAAAGCCGCCTACTGCATAGCGGTCTGCCCGGCGGGAGAGGATGTCATATCCCCATTTCTTACCCATCGGAAGGAGTTTGTCGGAAGTGTTCTCAAACCGCTCCAGGAAAAATCTGAAACCATTTATGTTGTTCCTGGGTCCGACGCGGAGGAATACGCCTTAAAACGTTTTCCTAACAAAAAAGTGAAGACGGTGGCTAAAGGCCTCTCGGGTCAAACTTCGATTGGAGGATTTCTGCGCGGACTTCCACTCGTATTTCAACGGGGCCGCGCCAAAGGACTTGAAGCGACTTATCACTGGACGTTTACAGGGAGGGAAGAACGAAAGGCCACCGTGATTATTCGCAATCAGGAAATTCAAATCGAGGAGGGTCATCAGGGAGCGGCCGATATCCAAGTAACGGTTGAAAGTGACACCTGGCTCAGACTCCTTCGGAAAGAAACCCATATTGTCTGGGCTTTGATTCGTAGAAAACTTCGTATACGGGGATCGCCGAAACTGCTTTTAGCGTTTGGCCGCTGTTTTCCATCCTAGAGATGGAATAAATTAATGAAAAGTCAGGAGGATTGATATGTTGGACTCAAAACAGTACGCTGTAGTGACTGGAGGCGGTTCAGGAATCGGATTTGAACTTGCAAAGCTGCTTGCAGGAAGTGGCTACCAGGTCTTGATCGTGGGCCGCAATGAATCAAAACTTCAATTGGCAAGAGATCGTCTGCCTGGCCTTCAGGTATTAAAGGCTGATCTGAGAATTCGCGAGGACATCGCTCGCATCCGAAATACCGTAGAAGCAGGTTTTGGCCGTGTTGATGTTCTCGTGAATAATGCAGGTGTCGGTCACTTTGAAGATGATGAGATCGATCTGGAGAAGATCACAGACCATATCGCAACTAACTTTATAATCCCGTTGGAACTAACTGCTGAAATGCTTTCTTTGCTCCGGAAAAGCTTGGCCCCCAAAGTTGTTTTTCTTGGGTCAGCGATGGCTTACTCTAACGCGTGGAGATGGGCGTCCTATTCGGCCTCAAAGAGCGCGCTACATGTCTATCTTCGAGCTATTCGGAGGAATTTAAAACTTAAAGACCTTCGATTTATCGAAGTATTGCCATCCTTTGTCGCAACAGATTTTACACAGGATTTAAAGACGGCGAAGTTATCACCTGAAGATGTTGCAAAAGCAGTCTTAAGCGCTATCGTTGGACACGGGGACGAAGTTAGGGTTGGAAAGGCAAGTCTGGTTTACTGGATGAGTCGTATTGCGCCAAGATTTATAGAGAAACTTCTCGATAGGATGATTAGAAAATGAACTCGAATTGTGAAGATTGGAAATAAAATAGTCCGGGGCCATCCGCATCGAGGTTCCGACCGAGGAGCGGAACGGTAATTGATGCCTCGGGAACAATGTGTGCCGACATCACCCTGAGGGTTTCCGCCAGAGACGCCTGTGCGAGTGTTGCACGCGGTGAAGCATTCAGCAAGGCGACGGGTTTCCCTTACATGGAATGAAGAGCGATCCGGTTCCCTTCGCTATCCAGAATAATCGCCCGGAAACCGTAAGGGCTGATATCCTGCCTGGGTTGAAGAATTTTTCCGCCATTAGGGACAACCTTTTTCAGAACTTCATCCAACCGACCATTTACATTGAGGTAAACTAATGGACCCTGATCGGAGGATGAGGGCCTGTCCCCTTCCTTCTGAAAAACGCAACCGGACACTTCGTTAGGGCCCATAGGAAAAGTGCCTATCGACATACCGGGAAATTCCTGCTTTTCTATTTTTCCATTTAATATAATAGAATAAAAACGGATTGCCCGGTCAATATTTGTTGCTGGAATATCTACCCAAACCACTTGATGCGCCATTGAATCTCCTTTATAAAGAAAACCGATTTGACTTTACCCTGGCAACGTCGAACAGTCAATAAAATTTCGTATTGGTCGAAATTCCTTCTTCATGTCCATGATTAATGTGCTAGGTATTGTTGCTCCTCCGGATTATATTTTGACAGCGCGGGTCAGAAGGTACTCCTGACGGACAATATTGTCGCGCAGATACCGGCTAACCAGATGGTCGATCTCTTTTCGCCATGCTTCAAGCCGGGCCGGATCTTTCTGAAGCGCCTGAACCGTCCGAATAAATGGCCCCGCCTTGGTCTCTCGCTGAAGACGAAGATGTTGAGGGCTCAACGCAGGGACGCTCATCATCCCTCGTTCAAAGAAGAGATCGGCCACTCGGTTTCCGAGCCGTTGTTCTATGACGGATACCTCTCCCCACTGCATAGGAGGGGAAACGCCGGGGGGTGGAGGAATATACTTTGCGTTCAGACTGAACATCTGCCCGTTGAGTTGTTCAGGCGGCCAGGTGGCAAAAGCGATCCGGCCACCCGGTTTTAAGACCCGAAGCATCTCTGATATGGCGACCTCCGGTCTTGGAGCAAATATGTGGCCAAACTGGCTCAGAACAACGTCAAACGAATGATCCTCAAAGGGGAGGAATTCCACATCCCCCTCTTGCCAGCGAATATCATCGAAACCCGCGATTATTGTATTCTCTTTTGCCTGATTCAGAAGAAAAGGGGTCAGATCAAGTCCTGTCACCTTGGCTCCTTTTCCCCTTGCCGTTATCGCCACAACCCCGGTGCCGGTTCCGACATCGAGCAAAATCTCTCCGGTGCTGACTCCGGCAAAACGGACCAGATGCCCGGCGACTGGTGTAGTAAATACGGCAATGTCTCCAAAATTACCAAGTGACCAGGTTTCGCGCATGTTAGACTTAAATTCTGAAATCAGATCGTTGTTCATGTCTCCCTCTGTTTTTAATTTTTAAAGAATTTATAGGTCAGTTCCTCCCCTAGATCATTCTTTGAAACCCTATTCATTTTCTCTTTATGTTTTTGCCAGGCGGCCTAGCGTTATTAATCCTCGTTCTATTTTTTCTGACCAGAGATGTCCGCAATTAATCCTGATAAAATTTTTATACTTTTGTTGAGGAGAAAAGAGCGGCCCGGGGGCGATATTGATCTTCTCCTTCAACGCTCTTTTGTGGAGGAACAAAGAATCGATTTTCCCGGGAAGTTCCACCCATAACACAAACCCTCCCTGTGGGCGGGTGATTTTGGTCCCCTCCGGAAAATTTTTGGTGATACATTCAGTCATTCGCTGAATCTGATCCGCGTAGATTCTTCTCACTTTTCTTAAGTAATGGTCATACCCCCCATTTTCGAGAAACTCGGCAATGGCCATCTGGGGTAAAGTCGCGGTCGCCACACTGCTGACAAATTTTAACCGTTCGATCTCCTCTTTATACCGCTTTCCCGGAGCCGTCCAGCCGACCCGGTAACCGGGAGCCAATGTCTTTGAAAAAGAAGAACAGAGCAATACCCGGTCTTCCATATCATAAGCTTTTGCGACTTTAGGCCGTTTGGCTCCAAAAAACAGGTCTCCGTAGATATCATCTTCTATCAAAGGGATGTTGTATTCGCTTAAAAGTGAAACCAGCTTTTTCTTATTTTCGTCTGGCATACCACTTCCCAGAGGATTATTGAAATTAAGAACAAAGAGGCAGGCTTTTATTTTTTTATGTTCTATGGCAAACCGAAGCGCATCAAGGCTGATTCCTTCCCGGGGATGGGTCGGAATTTCCAACGCTCTCATCCCGAATTGCTCGATTGCTTGCAGAATACCGTAGAAAGTAGGGGATTCAATGGCGATGATATCGCCCGGTTTGGCCACCGCCCGCAGGCAGAGCGATATTGCCTCCTGGCTTCCGCAGGTGGTCACAAGATCCTCCGGCGTTAAAGTACAGCCTGTTTCGATGGATCGCTTTGCCACCTGAATTCTTAGCGATCTATTTCCGGGAGGAAAGTCGTAGGAATTGCTTTTATGGGGTTGTCTCCGCCCGATCACCGACATGATCCGGTTAAGCTGGCGGGTGGGCAAGAGTTCGGGGGCCGGGACAACGGTTCCGAACTGGACCATGTCCGGGTCGTTGGCCGCATGAATCACCTGCATCACCAGATCTCCGACAGTCACCCGTGAGGGGGTTAACGGGGGATCAGAAACCTTCGGTTCGGCGGGGGGCTGCCAGCTCCTGGGACGGACATAAAATCCGGACTGCGGCCTTGCTTCGATGATGCCGCGGTCTTCCAGGAGCCGGTAGGCTTCAAGAATAGTGGAAATGCTGACTTGAAATTGCTCGCTTAGTTTCCTGACAGAAGGTACCCGTTCCCCGGATCTGAACGTCCCCTGAAAAATCATTTGGGAGAGTCGTTCCGATATCGTTTGATAGAGAAGCGGTGAAGAAGAGGGTTTCATAAACTCTATTTTATCTTCGTTAATCGGATTGTACAGGCACAGTTACGATCAATTTTAAGGAGTACAGATCTGATTTAAATAACACTGTACCGGTTTAGATATTAAATAACTGAATCTGTACCTTTATAACTGTCTTATTTATACTTTTCTTCAGAAGATGACAAGAAAAATCTTTTTGGGAGAAAAAATAACACCCCTTGCGCTTGGTGCGGCACTGGTGGTGATTTCAATGGTCGCCATCGGGAGGAAGGGATGAATCCCATCAAATTTTCCAGCAGAATTAACCGCTTAACCGGATCGTTGATCCGCGAAACGCTGGCTTTGACTCAAAAACCGGGGATGATCTCTTTTGCCGGCGGCCTTCCGTCGGAAGAGGTGATGCCACGGCTTGCCATGCAGAATGTTCCGCAATCTCTCGGCCAATATGGGATGACTGAAGGGGAACCGGAGTTACGAGCATTTATTGCTCACCGGCTTACCGCACTGGGGAGACGGTGCAAGCCCGAGCAGGTCTTGATCACCTCCGGCTCCCAGCAGGGGATTGATCTGGTTTCGAAGCTCTTTATTGATCCCGGAACGCCGGTTGTGATCGAAGCGCCCAGTTACCTTGCCGCCATTCAATCTTTCAGGCTTTTCGGGGCAGATTTTATCTTACATCCTTTGTCTCAGGAAGGGATCGATTCTGAACAATGGCTCTCTTCTATTCTCCGGTACCAGCCGGCATTCAGTTATTTGATCCCAACGTTTCAAAACCCGTCGGGAGTCTGTTACAACCGAACAGAGAGGGAGAGTCTTGCGGAGATATTTGACCGGACAGGGGGCCTCCTGGTTGAAGATGAGCCTTACCGGGAGTTGGCCTACGACGTGGTCGATCGCCACCCTCTCTGTGGCTATTTACAAAAAGCGCCGTGGATTTATCTCGGAAGTTTTTCAAAGACAGGACTCCCCGGTTTACGAATCGGTTATTTAGCGGCTTCGGAAGATCTTTTTCCTCTTTTCGTCCGCTTGAAACAGTCGGCCGATCTCCATACCAGCCGGATTGGACAATGGTGGACCCATCAATTTATTTCAAGCGCTGATTACCCGGCCCATCTTGACCGGCTCTCTGCCTATTACCGACACAAGCGGGACATCATGGGAGAGGCGTTAAAATCTCATTTCGGGGATATCGCCAGATGGGATACCCCTAAGGGAGGGCTATTCTTCTGGATCCGCTTAAATCAGTCCGTTGATACGCGGGAAATTTTAAAAAGAGTGCTTGAAAAAAATGTGGCGTTCATGCCGGGAAAACCTTTTTTTGCCGCAGATGATCCCCCTCAAGGCTTTTTACGGCTTAACTTCAGCCGCTCATTTCCGTTTGAAATCGAAAAGGGGATTGCCCTACTGGGTCAGATGATTAGACAGCAAGTCCAATGATAAGATAGAAATTGAAAAATTAAGAAATAGATAATCTTCGATAGGGATTCAACGGTGTGATGATTGAGATAGCGATGCGTATTTTATACTTTCGTCTAAAAGCTCTTTAAAGCGTTGTTTGTTTTCGATTATTTCTTGAGGGAGTACCGCATATTCCTTTTTGATGTGGCCGTTAGGAAAATATTTTAAAGGTTTTACCCCCTTCTCATCGAACAGGCTCGCAAGAATTTCTGGCGGAAGCCTCAAGGCGACCCCGAACTTTCCACAGGAAATAAATATGTGGCCATCGATATACCCCGTAACCGCTCCAAAGCAATTTTTGAATTCCAACTGATGTGTCATCGCGAGCCTGGGTCGAACTTGTTTTAGTAATTCTGTTATTTGGTTGAAATACGGACTCTTCATAGTTTATTTAATTTTGTCTGCAACACAAAAAACAAGACACCAAGAGTCAGGAATGACGTGACCTTGTCTCTTGGCTGCTTAAAATCGTATCCATAAAAATGAATTCATCAGGGTCAGTATGCTATATTAAGCTCCATACAGTTATGATGGTCTATTCCGCTGGCACTTAGAAGTTGAGGTTAATCAATGCCGGTAACAATAAAATTCTTTTTTGGGACATGGAAAACTCTGGGTTCAGCTCCGCACCGGCTCTTTTTCCTGGGAGGGGCCTGTCAGGGAATTGCGGCGATGCTTTGGTGGCTTCTAGACCTTTCCGGACGTTTTAGAGGTTTTTATCCTTTTTTTTTCTGGACGATTCCTCCGGTCTGGGCACATGCCTATTTGATGATCTATGGATTTTTCCCTTTTTTTATTTTTGGATTTCTCTTTACTTTTTTCCCTAACTGGCTGGATGCTGAAAAGATTCCTTCCTGGCATTATCTTATAACCTTTTTTGCAATCGGGACCGGAACGGTTCTGTTTTATACGGGTCTCCTCTTCAGCAAGAATATTCTTCTCCTATCCGTTTTGTCGTTGCTGTCGGGTTGGGGAATAGGAGCTTTTTCCCTTTTTCGGATTTTACTTCAGGCCCGATCCCCGGAAAAGATCCACCTGAGCCTGATGGCTCTTTTCGTCGTTTCCGGAGCGGTGGGGGTACTTTCATTTTTTCTCTGGCTTTTCATGAATAATCTATTTTGGCTGAATGTTGCCCGGGTTGTCGGCATCTGGTTATCCCGTTTTTTTCCAATGCTGTTTTAAAGAACTATCGGGTGGTTCAACCCCTGTCAATTCTCTGGGTTTTGCTGGCAGGACTCTTTCTTCGCGGACTGTTGGAAGGGATGGGGATGCGGAGATTTTTCTGGATTCCGGATCTTGTCCTCCTCTTTTTTGCTTCTTATCTTTCTTTTGTCTGGGGGTTTTGGAAAAGTGTTGAAACAAAAATACTTTTAATGCTCCACCTTTCCTTTGCCTGGTTTTCCATTGCGCTAATCCTGGATCTCCTCCAGAACCTGATCTTTCTTTGGAGTCATGGAACGCGGTTAATTCTCGGCCTGGCGCCGTTACATGCTCTGACAATCGGATTCTTTTCAAGCATGGTGATCGGAATATCGATACGAGTTACCTTGGGTCATTCCGGAAGGCCTGTGGGTGCTGACAGGACAACGTGGAGGCTCTTTTGTGTTTTCCAAACCGCTTCCATTTTACGAGTCCTTGCCGATTTTTTCCCGTCCGGCAGCCTTTTGTCTAGAGGAGGATATGAGAGTTCAGCCCTCCTCTGGATCGGGGCTTTCACCTTCTGGCTTATAAAATATGGCCCTCTCTTCTGGCGCCCTGCCCTTACAGATCAATAATTGGACGAACCTTGAATTGCTTAAAGGTATCTTTTAAAAGAACAATGAAGCCCCATGACTTGAACTGCCCATGAAAAAGAGCATGGGGATAGAAAGCATGGTGTTGGTTCTTGACGCAAGAAACGCCACTCTGCCGGCACGGGTTTTTTCTTGAGCGGCCGCTGCCACAATTCCTAACACTTTCTTTTGGTTCGGCCAAATAATCAACCAAACGTTCAGGAACATGATGGTTCCCAGCCAGGCTCCCATTCCGATAATCGCTGAAGATCCTTTTAGCATAAAGGCGTCTCCCAAAATGCCCCGGCTGCCCAAAATAGCTGCCCCAAACAGCCATGTGGCCAGGGCTGAGTAACGGAACCAGAGCAAAGCTCTCGGAACAAGATGTTTAAACGCCTCGGCTTTAGTCTCTGGCGTAACGGCTTTTAAAAAGGCCCCTTGAATAAAATTGAAGTAGTATAAAATTCCGATCCAGGTAATGCCGGCAAGAAAATGGCCCCAACGCATTAAAAGTTCCAGGGTAGGTGTCGTCATTCTTTAATCCTTTCTCTATTCTTATTATTTAAATATAAACAAGCCCGCTTAACTTCTTGGAAAACCTAAACCAGCGCTTTAACAACAAAATATAGAATGCCTGTCAAAACAAAGCCCGACAGGATCGTGCCCGTAATTGAATCTAATGGATTTTTCATAAACCTCCTCCGTTTGATGTATCTAGTTGATGTATTTAACCGATTCAAACAGTTTTCATTTATACATAATAGTCGGCTCCTAATCAATAAGATAATTCCGTGATTGTATTCATCCAGGGGTCTTGCTACAATTTTTCCATGAGTCATTCCTATGCTGATATTGCAGTTCCAAAACCGGTCGATCAAATTTTCCAATATCAGATTCCCGCTCATTTGTTAGACCAGGTTGAGGTGGGTCAGCGGGTTAAAATACCCTTCGGCAGGCAGGTCATTCACGGTTACATCGTCGGTCTCAGCCATCAGGCGTCTGTAGAAAAAATCAAATCGATCCTGGAAGTTTTAGATAAAACCCCGGGAATTAATTCGGAATTACTTTCGCTTTCTCAATGGATATCATCTTATTATCTTTCTTTTCCCGGGATGACCTTGAAAATGATTCTTTCTCCTCAAATGGTGAAACATAAAACCGTCCGGTCCTATTTGTTGAATATTCCTTTTAATCAACTGGAAGAAGAAATATCAAAGCTAAAAAAAGCTCCCCGGCAGGCTGATGTCCTCCAGTTATTTTTACAAAATAAGACCCATTCCTGGGATAAATCATGGGGAAACGCCACGGCATGTAAAAACCTCGTGTTGAAAAATCTTCTTGTGGAGATTAATGAGGAGGTCATTAGAGATCCCTACGGGAACTCTTTAACAGGCTCCCCTGTTCCTGAGTTAACCCGGGAGCAGGATCAGGTTGTTAAGAAAATAAAAACGGCGCTGGATCAGGGTCAATTTCAGCCGTTTCTTCTCTACGGAGTAACCGGAAGCGGTAAAACCGAGGTTTATTTAAGAGCTCTGGACCATACGATAAGGCAGGGAAAAGAAGGTCTTATGGTCGTCCCGGAAATTTCCCTGACCCCGCAAATCATTCAACAGGTCAAAGGAAGATTCGGAGCCCGCGTAGCGGTGATCCATAGCGGGCTTTCCGCCGGAGAAAGAGCCGATGCGTGGAAACGGATTCAAAATCGGGAAGTTTCGATTGTCGTGGGCGTCCGCTCGTCCATTTTCGCTCCCTTTTCCCGCCTGGGTTTGATCATTATTGATGAAGAACACGATTCTGCGTATAAACAGGATAATGAGGTTAAATACCATGCCCGCGATACGGCGCTGGTCAGGGCCAAACAAATCGGGGCCGTCATTCTTCTGGGTTCTGCAACCCCTTCTTTCGAATCCTATTACAACAGTCAGAGCGGAAAATCGGAGGCTCTTTATTTAACCCGCCGGATTGGCGAAAGATCTCTTCCCGTTGTGACCTTGATTAATTTGAAGGAATTGCTTCCGGTCCTTAAAAATGGAGGAATATCTCACCCCCTTCACCAGGCCATCCAGACAAGGCTTGATAAAAAAGAACAGGTTTTGTTGTTTTTGAACCGGCGGGGATTTTCCCCATTTTTACTCTGTTATGATTGCGGTTTCAGTCTCAAATGCCGTTACTGCAGCGTTTCTCTGACTTTCCATAAAAAATCAGGTAATTTCCATTGTCATTACTGTGATTATTTCACCTCTCCCATTCCGGTTTGCCCGGCATGTCATGGTACAAAACTGGCTTATTTGGGTCAGGGCACGGAGAAAATCGAGGAAGAGCTCAATCAACTTTATCCGTCAGCCCGCGTAAAAAGAATGGACCGCGATACCACGTCAAAAAAGTTTTCACATGATCATATTTTAAATGAAATGAGAGAGCAAAAAATCGATATCCTTGTCGGTACGCAAATGATAACCAAGGGGCACGACCTTCCCCACATTACTTTGGTTGGCGTCCTTTGTGCGGATACGATCCTCAATTTTCCTGATTTCAGATCAGCCGAAAGAACCTTTCAAACCTTAACGCAGGTGGCCGGAAGGGCTGGAAGAGGAGACCTGGCGGGTGAAGTCTATATTCAAACCTACAATCCAGAACATTACAGCATTGCTTTCGCGAAGGAACAGGATTACCTGGGTTTTTATCAAAAAGAACTTCTGTTTAGAAAGGAATTAAACTATCCTCCCTTTTCACGTTTGGTTTCATTTTTATGGAGTGGTCCGAATGAAAAAAAGGTGGAAGAAAAAGCCAGGGAAATTGCCGATTTTGTAACGCGCCTTAAAAGCCCTTTCATAGAGATGTTGGGCCCGGCTCCGGCTCCTTTACTTAGATTAAAAGGCAAATATCGATGGAGATGCCTGATGAAGGGGAAGGAGGTTAAAAAAATACAGGCTTTATCGAGGGAGATTATAAAAAAATGGAATCAAATTAAAAAAGAAGGGGTACGCCTCGACATCGATGTCGACCCTCAAAACCTCCTTTGACCCGGGTTAGGCGGTCCTTCAAACCATCAACAGGGTTTGGCTTAACCGGGTAAAAATCAATGAAGCTGACTCAACTGGTTACAATTTTTTTAGAGATTTTTTTCCCCGCGCACTGTCATCATTGCCGTTCTCCTTTAAGGCACGGGTCGGTTCCATTTTTCTGCGATGCCTGCTGGTCAACGATCCGACCTTTAGGGGGCCCCTTCTGTCCTCAATGCGGAAAATCCTTTGTGTCTGCTTCGGCGCTGTCTTTCAGTCCTACCCATCGATGCGGGGACTGCCGAAAAACCAGGCCGCAGTACGACAGTCTAATTACGCCGTATTCTTTTGAGGGAGTCCTTTCAGAGGCGATTTCCCTTTTAAAATACCAAAAAAAAACCGCGCTGATTCCTCCTTTGAGCCGCCTTGCCTTTCCATTTTTAACCGACCTTTCCAGGATTGATTTCATTCTTCCTGTTCCCCTGCATTCCACCCGCTTAAAAGCGAGAGAATTTAATCAATCTCTGCTTCTTGCAGAAACCGCCGGACGTTTGCTGAGAAAACCGTTAGAAATTCATCTTTTAAAGAAAAACACCCCGACCGACCCCCAGATGAAGTTGAGTCAGGCCGACCGGAAAGGAAATTTAAAAAACTCTTTCACCCTGGCGAACCCTGGTCATGTTAAAGGAAAAACGATTCTGGTGGTTGACGATGTCTTTACAACAGGCGCGACACTCAACGAATGCGCTAAGGTATTGAAGAAAGGAGGATGCCGGAAAGTGGTTGGTTTTGCGCTGGCGCGGACCCTGCTCAGGTCCAGGGACCCTCTTTTTTAATGGAGGTCGTGGAGATTTCGGACTCCGGAACCTTGGAATGATAGATTTTGAAACCAGACGTTAAGCGGGTTAAATCCTCAGATTGACTGGAAAGGTCTTTAGCTAAACTTTCCCGATTTTTTACCATGTTCATATTGTCGGACGCGATTTTCTGAATGTTTTGTGCCGCGTTTAAAATTACCGTGCTCCCCTTGCTTAACTCGGTGACCGCAACTTTGATGAAATTAATCATTTTCCGGGTTTCTTCTGTATTCTCGATGACATGACGCGTTTCCTTTGAATTTTCCTCGGTAAACCCTTTAACCTGATGACTGATTTCCCTCATCTGTTCGGAGGCTTTATAAACTTGTTCAGCTTCTTTGGCCTGTTGTTGGGAAATTCCGAGAATCCTCACGGCTTCGTTGGCGATTTTATTCGTTTCATTGGAGATGCGGTTGCTGGCCGTAGCCTGATTTTTGACGGCGGCGCTGATTTCGTTGACCATTTTGAAAGATTCTTGAGCGCTCCTGATAATGTTGTTTAAGCCATCGGAGGCCAGAGTCGCCCGTATGCCCCCCTCATCGATAATTTGATTTCCTTTTTTGACGAGATTAACCGCATGATTTGACTCCTCTTGCAGACCCTGAATTAACTCTTTGATTTCCTGCGTTGAGACCACAGTTCGATCTGCCAGGTCTTTTATTTCATTGGCCACGACGCTAAAGCCTTTTCCATGTTCTCCTGCCTGGGAAGAAATAATTGCGGCATTAAGGGCCAAAAGGTTGGTTTCTTGCGCGATATTACTAATCACGGTTAAAATAAGCCCGATTTTTTCGGCTTTGTCTCCCAGGTTTTGCATGACTTTGTTGGTCTCGATACCAAAGTCCTTTATTTTTTCAATTCCCTCTTTAGTCGATAAAACATCTTCGACCCCTTTTTGGGCATAAACAAGCGACTGGTCGAAAATCGCCCGGGTCGTTTCAGTATTTTGGCTTAATTCCTTTATGATTTTATCTAATAACTGGGTTTCTTCAGCGGTGCTTACGGCCGCTTTGGATAAAACGTCGGTGTTGTGATTAACTTCTTTAACACTTGTTGAAATAAGAGCAATCGAGTCAATTGTTTGGTGAATCGAGGCCGAAAGAGTTTCCATATTTTCCGCGACGACCTGCGTTGTCTGACCCACTTCAATGAGCGAGGTCGCATTTTTTTCTATTCCGAGGGTGAGTTGTTGAATTTCTTTTTCAACCTGTTTGACAGAGGCATTCAGGGTGTCGAGAAACTGGCCGGTCTCGGAAGAGCTGGCTAATGTATTTTCCGCTCCCTTTTCAATGAGGATGGACCCCTGGTTGATTTCCTGAGAGATGGAAGAAAGTTTAAGAGTCGCTTTTTGGAGCTTTTGAAATACATGGCTCATTTGATCCACCAGCACATTATAAGATCGGGCGACCTCTCCTAACTCGTCCTCAGACTGGATTCTAAGTTTTTGACTGAAGTCTCCTTCGGCCATTTTCTTAAAACGGTCAACGAGAATCTTGAGGCCGGAGATGATTTTACGGCTGAAAACAAAGGTAAATGCTGTTCCCGCAATGATAAATAAAATGGCCAGAAGAGTGAGTTTAATTGAAACCATTCTGATTTTTTCCTGCGTTTCTTTCATCGAGAGATCCAGGCGTATCCAGCCATGGACTTTGCCTTCCAGGAACATCGGTTCGAGAATGGCCAGCATTCCATACCCTTTTTTATCTTGATAGTAGGTTAACATTTCTTTTTTCTCAGTGAACGTCCGCAGGAAAAAAGGGTCAGCGGTCAAATCCTCGCCGATTCGGGAGGTATTTTCCGCGGCGCTCACCATACCATTATCGTCAATAAATAAAATTTCTGAAACATCCGGCAGACGGGAAAAATTCGAAAGAGATTCTTGAATCAAAAAAAGATTTTCAATGACCACTTTCGCGCCGGAAACGGACAAACTCATGGCAATGGCTCTGGCTTTCGACTCCATGCCGGAACGAATCATTTTTTCTTCTTCCTGAATGACAAAGAGAGTGTTTAGGGTGTTCAAGACAATGAGCAGAACCGCCACCAGGATGCAAAATTTTATTCGAATTGAAGAAAAAATAAATTTTTTAATCATTTTATTTTAATCCGAGTTCCATTGAAAGTTTGACCTTTTCATTGGGTTTAATGGTTACTTCCTTTTCTTTAACGGGCATTTCTTCATGCCAAATTTTCACTTTATAGGTTCCTGGCGGAATATCCGTGATCTTATAGGCGCCCTCTTTATCCGTGACCGAAAAATAAGGGTTTTTTGCCACAATGATGGCTGTGCTCATAAAAGTATGGGCGTCACATTTCGCGTTGATCAGGCCCGCCTGGGTTAAGGGTTTTTTAATGTTTTTTCCGTTGGCCGGCATGGCTACATTTAAGATTGTGGCGCCGTCGAACCGCAGATGGGTGTTATGGAGGACCGGATCGGAATTTTTGATTTCATAAGAATCACCCACCATGCCTGCCAGAATATGAGGGACAAAATGGCATTTGGCGTTTTCTAAAACAATCGTTTCTGGGGCATGTTTTTTCCCACGATCGATTTCTTCAAAGCTGATCACGACATTTTCCAGACCTTTATTAGCGGAATTAATCAAAAAAGTTTCATCGTCAACCGTTGTGCCGCAGAACTCTGTATTGTGAATTACTTTATGCGGTTGATTTACCGGCGCTTCTCCTTTGAGTTTAATCGTCCCGGAAAGCTCTCCCCCTTTTTCAACCGTCATTCCTTCGTACGCAACAGAGTCCGGGGTTTTTCCAAAAAAAAGAACTAAACTTATTCCTATCATTAAAAACGCGGCTGGGTTGAATCTCATAGACTTCTCCTACTCTTTTAGTGAACGGATATAATAAACCACGGCCCATATCTCCGTCGGTTTTAATTGTTCTGAAAATGAGGGCATGGGTGTCCCGCCAACGCCGTTCGTTACCGAACGGTAAATTTTCCAATTTTCCTGGCCGGTTTTAAATATCCCTTTAGAAAAATTGGCAGGAAGAATGGGGTTTCCCCAGTCATCTATTAACGTATGGGAACTCGGTCCATCCCCTCGTCCATTTACGCCATGACAGGTTGAACATCCCATCTTTTCAAATAGCAACTTTCCTTCTTCAACGGCGGACTGAGTGATAGGGGGTGCAGGGTAGATGAAAAGCTCTGGTGAGAGCACTTCCTCTTTAAAACGGTTTGAAAAAGACTTTATATATTGAATGACATCGAGCCTATCGGCTTCTCTTAAAGCCTGCCAGGAGGGCATGGCTGTTCCGTGTGTTCCTTCGGTGATGGTCATGAGAAGGTCGGTATCGGAAGGGAGTGAGCCTGCCTGTCCGCCGGTCCATTTAAAAATTCCCGCCGTGAAATCACGAGGAGGTGGATTTAACCCTGCGGCGTAGGCTCCTCTTCCGTTCCCCTGAACGCCATGACAGCCGATACAATAACGTTCATAAACGGCCTTTCCTCTCATAAAAGAAGCATTTTGGGACGAGGTGTCCGCAAAGGAGGGTTCCAGAAAAAAATTAAAAATGAAAAAACCAAAAAAAAGGGTTTGGGTTACGACCGTTAAAACCGATTGCTTTTTTTTAAAACGCATAATCGACTCCGGTTAAAAATATTTGGGTAACCTGATCTTCGCCTGTGATTAAATTGGTTTTGGATGTGTTTAAATATCCCCATTCACCATGTAAAGCGATTAAAGCAAACGGACTCTGGTGGAGATAATAACGAATCCCTAAAACGAAATTCCTTTGATCGTTGTAGTCGTCTGGAAGGCTGATATCTGCCTGCTGTTTATTGGAAATCCAGTCATAATGGCTGAATAAAACGATCTTTAAATTGGGCATCCAATGCAATTCAACTGTCCCTCCATGAAAAATGGCGTCCTGGCTCCCTCCGGTGCTGGGCGTAACCGGGAGGAAACAGACGACAGGAGGTGAAAGAGTGGGACAGGAGGTGGGATCAATCAGAGAACCATCGTCGATACCATACAGATATTGAAAAGAGAGAGACGCTAGAGGTGTTCCCGAAGAGCCCAAGTTCAAAAACAGATCGGTTCCAATCCGCGAAAAGGGTTTGTAATTAGATCCGGTCCCTGGAATTGGGGTTCCATTAATGGTTTTAGATGAATTTAGACCCGGCCAATATCCGTAATCGCCAAACAATCCTACTCTTTCACTGGTGGTCTCCTGGTCAAGACCAAAAGAGAAATGCGTGTAGAGATTAGGTCTTTTTCCCTGGGCCTGATTGCCGGCCGCCTGGGAGCCATTGTTTAAATCAATGACATATCGAATCCTGCTGTCTTTAGAATGCCCCATGAATTCCAATCCGTATTGGTTGGAACCCAGATCAAAAGTATTGATATTGGCCGATCCGCCAGGATGGTAATCATAAACGAGATATTTAGATCCTGAATTCGTTAAACCAAAGGCTCTTTTTTGAGAAAAAGGAATGTCTAATTCATGTTTTCCGATTTTTATATTGAACCAGGAACTGCCAAACAGGTTTGAAAACCGGATCCAGGCCGCTTCCATATCGACATCGGCATCTAAAAATGGGGCAATGACCAGCAGATACGAGATGTCCTTCGACAAAACACCTCCTGATAAGAAATCGAGACCCGTCAAGTTGAAGGTTCCGGTAGAAATGGACTCACTGTTACTCTGGTCTGTTGGAAATCCCGTTTGGGTCTGAACAGTGAAAATTGGAGTGGTTCGAAGAGAAAAAGGCGATACCACCGGATTTTCAGCCGGGGTATCCCGTTCTGTTCCCATCTGGTAGCCATTGTCTCTAAAAGCAATGCCGACATCATTCAGTTTAGGAAAAGCTTCATGGCAGGCTGTGCAGGGAAGATGATATTTTTTTGCGAAGAGAGGAAGCGCCGAAGCCGAATTTGAAAAAGAGCTTCCCAGGGATAACAAAATGAAAACAAGCCATGAAACAATTTTTATGGGTAATGTGTTTGTCATAGTCTTCATCTCTCAGTGATATGATAGATATAGTTACTATCTTCAAGAAGTATACCAGACGTTTTTAAAACCGCAAGTGGCATTATATTCAGGGGCCCGTGTGGTTAGCGATGATTGAAACCATATGTCCGCCGTGAAATCGCTTCCAAAGCAAGCTCGGAGCCTCCGATGCCCCCGAACCCCGTGTTACGCACTGGCAAAGCCAGTTGCGTCACTAAAACGTTTTGACATTTCTTGACGATTAATGCAAAATTATTCCCTTTGAAGCAACAAAATTCGGGTTAAAAAAATGATGGAAAATTTGTTTTCTGGAGCCAAAGGAGTTCAGTGGGATCTGACCGATCTTTATTTTGGCATTGAAGATCCAAAAATCAGACTGGATTTGGACGAGTTGTCGGAAAAAGCCAAAACCTTTGAAAAAAAATTTAAAGGGATGATTCATTCAAGTCATCTTACCCTGACGACTCTTGAAGAGATGCTGCGGTTTTTGGAAAACCTGTTCGACAAACTGGAAAAAGTTACGGCCCATGCCCACCTTATTTTTTCGGGGGACTCCTCACAACAGGAAAACGGAAAACATCTCCAATATGTCAGCGAAAAACGGACTGCAATAAAAAACCACCTTATTTTTTTCGAGTTGGAATGGGCCGAACTTCCTGATGCCGAGGCTGACAGGCTCTTAAAGGCGCCGTCCATAGTCCGGTATCGTCATTATTTATCGAGGGAAAGAATCTATCGTCCTCATCGATTGGCCGAGGGTGAAGAAAAAATCGTTGCGTTAAAAACCAACACCGGCGCGGGAGCCTTTTCAAGACTTTTTGACGAAATCTTAAATCAGATCCGGTTTGAATTCGACTTTAAGGGCGAGAAGACCTTCCTGTCTGAGCAGGAAATTCTCGGAGTTTTGTACGATTCGGACCGGGAGAAAAGAAAAGCCGCGGCAAGGGGTTTAACGGAAGGATTGAAAAAAAACAGCCATTTGCTGACCTATATTTTTAACCTGATTGCGGCAGATCATGCCCTTGATGACCAACTTCGTTCTTTTGGCGATCCTATGGCTTCGAGACACCTTTCCAACGAAATTGAGCCGGAAGCCGTGTATGCCTTGATGGAATCCGCAGAAAAAAATATTTCAATGGTACATCGTTATTATCATTTAAAAAAGCGATTGATGAACGTAGAGGGTTTATATGATTACGACCGGTACGCCCCTCTTTTTCAAAGCGCCAGACAGGTGGAATGGAAAGAGGCCCGTGAGATTGTTCTTTCTTCCTTTCATGCATTTTCTCCCGAGATGGGGAAAATTGCCCGGATGTTTTTTGATAAAAAATGGATTGACGCAGAGATAAGGCCGGGAAAGCAGGGAGGCGCTTTCAGCCACGGCGTTGTGCCGTCGCATCACCCTTATATTCTAATGAATTACACCGGAAACTTAAGAGACGTCATGACGCTCGCGCATGAATTGGGTCACGGAGTCCATCAATACTTATCCCGGTCGCAAGGCTATTTTCATATGGACACTCCTTTGACGATGGCGGAAACGGCAAGCGTTTTTGCGGAGATGCTGGTTTTCCATCAGTTGAAGGAAAAAGAAACCAATCCAATTGAAAAGCTTTTTCTCATTAGCTCCAAGTGCGAAGAGGCGTTTTCGACGCTTTTCAGGCAGATTGTTTTGACCCGGTTTGAAGAGAAATTTCACCACAAACGAAGAGACCAGGGAGAAATGTCAAAGGAGCAACTCAACCGGATATGGCTGGAGGTCAACCGTCCGATGTTTGGCGATTCTCTTCATTTAACAGAAGACTATGGCTGGTGGTGGCTGTATATTTCTCATTTTATCCACAGCCCTTTTTACTGTTATGCCTATGCTTTTGGAGAACTCCTTGTGCTTTCTCTTTATCGGTCCTATCTTGAAGAAAAAAAACCGTTTGTGTCGAAATATTTAAAACTACTTGAATCCGGAGGATCTCAAAGTCCCCGGGAGCTGTTAGCGGAATTTAATGTCGACCTGTCTCAAGAAACGTTTTGGGAAGGCGGTTTGGATCTTTTAAATCAAATGATCAAAGAGGCAGAAGTCATTGCGGAACAAGGGATATGACGATCAGCCGAAGAACCTTTTTACAAAAAACGCTTCTGGCGGGAGCGACGCTGGTTTTGTCGCCGGGGATCGCCTCGCTGATAAGTCCTCGCCAGCTCGTTGCTGCCCCGTTTGACCCTTTCACGTTTGTGATGATCGGGGACAGTCATCTCATGGGCAACAAAAATCCGAGACTCAAAATCCGGCTGGAGGCCGCTATCAGAGAAATAAACGCTCTGGACCCTCAACCCGATTTTGTCATTTATATGGGCGACGCCGTTCATGACGGGACTCCCGGACAGTTTCAATATTTTGCCGAAACGATTTCTCAAATCAAACCCAAAATTTATTTCGTTCCGGGAGAACATGACTGGTATCTCGATATGGGAGAAACCTATCGATCGAGCTTCATTAAAGGAGATGTGCCCTACTCTTTTAATCATAAAGGACACCATATCGTCGTTCTTAACGGGATTCTTCTGAATGATTTCTGGACAAGCCGAAAATTAACGCCTGAACAACGGATGGAGATCGCCGGGACATTAAATAATCCGCGCCAGGGCCCGTTTCGATTAGGGCAGGAACAAATGGCCTGGTTGGAAAAAGATCTGTCCCAAATTGACCGTGCGACCCCTCTTTTGGTGTTTAGTCACACGCCGCTCTATCATTATTACCGTCCCTGGAATTTCTGGGTTGATGACGCCGCGGAGGCTCAAGGGCTATTCAAATCCTTTGAGGCGGTTGCCCTTTTTCATGGACATGTTCATCATATTGTTCAAAATCAAATCGAGCAACTCCGGTTTTATTCGAATCTTTCGACCGCCTGGCCTTATCCCTATCCTGAAACCGGCGTGCCTCAGGGGAGCCCAAAAATGCCCCGCCCAAGTCCTGCTAACTTTTATGACGGTTTAGGCTGGTCTCGGAACGAGGCGGGCAAAGGAAACGTCGTCCATCGGGACATCTTATGGACTTTAACGCCACCCTCTTTTTGAAAAGCGAGGACGTTCATGAAAAAAATTAACCTGGTCACAGCGGTCATCGTCGCGCTGTGTTGGGTCTCCTTTTTTCCGGCAAGGGGCGAAGAGACGGTGCAGCGAAAAAACGCACAGGGAGAAGTTCATCGGGAAGACCTGGTCAGAAAGGAGATTAAATCGATACAGGCGGCTGTCGCGAAGGGAGAAAAGCTTTGGTTCGACCGAAACCTCGGAACAAACGGGATGTCATGTAACATGTGCCATCCGAACGCCGCGGCAACCCATCCCGAAACGTTCCCTAAATTTAAATCTCAGTTAGGTGCGGTGGTTTCGGCCCGGCAGTTTATCAACTGGTGTGTGGTTATTCCCCTTCAAGGAAATGGATTTGAATTAGGAGGAGCGGAAATAACCGCATTGGAAGCTTATATGGTGTCACAAAACAAGGGGCAGGCATTGGAAGCCGGAGTCCCCTCTCCTTAACCCCGTATGAAAACACTTTTACTTTTTTGTCTTTTTTTGTTTTGTTTTGTTTCCTTTCCTTCAGGGAGGTCTCAAGCTTTTCCCGGTGACGTTTTTGAGCTGTTTACGTTGAAATATGGAAGTCCCCAAAATTTAAAAGAACCTCTTTTATTTGATCAGCCTGGAAAATTTTATAATTATTACTGGAATCAGGTAGAGGTTGACACCCTTTTGACTGGAAAAAAATTAAAAGGAAACTTAATCGCTACTTTTCAACAGGAATCCGTCCAGGGCCCGAAACGTTTAGGAACGCCGGCATTTCGTTTAATCAGCCATCAGGATGTTTTTATGGGTTGGATAACAGGGGATGATTTTAAAGCGGTTTTGGAGACCTTGGCGGGCAGGTGGAAAATAATTTCAAAAACGACCCATACCAATTCCAGCCGAACCTATGATCTTTATCAACTGAGTTCCAACGATCAATTGTATGAGGCGGAAATTTCTTATTCCCCGCCCGGATCGATTGTAGATCCCCCCCGGCCTTCCCCTCAGGTTCCATTGTTTAACTTTTGGATCCATATTGCTCCTAAAGGCCGGTAACACCGTTTGTGTTTTGCCCGCCCCCCCCAGTTTTATCCGAAAGAACCAGGATCAAGGCCAGGGGAGGGGTTTGGAGGAGACAATAACGGGAGACGTTTTGACCCGTGACGGAAACTCCCTCCCCTGGCCTGAAAAACCAGATACTTTAAAAAACTGGGGGTGGGCAAGCCGTTTGTGTCCTTGAGTTTTTTTCATTAAAATGATATTTTAAAAAACATGAAGAGCTATTCCGATGAAGAAAAAATTGAAATTTTCAAGACGCTTTACCCCCTTTTCAAACGCGAAGTCTACGACCGTCGTGACCAGATTTTAAAGGTGGCCTCTCTTTCTACCGGTTTTTTATTGATTCTTATTTTTTTTGTTTCTTATATCAACCTGACAGGTCTCTCCCTCAAACCTTATTTTTACCCGCTTATCTTCGGTGTTTTATTTTTTGAAACGGTAATTTGTTATCATCTTTATCAGCATAAATCAAGGCACGAGCAGGCCAAACTGATGGTGATTAACCTGGAAGAACAAATGGGATTTTTCAAGGAGGGAGTGTTGAGTCCTTCAAAAGCGTTTTTCCCCGGACATTGGAAGCAAAGAGGATTGGATCCGGGATTTCTTTTTTATCCCTCTATTCAGGGTGGATTGATTATTTTACTTGGATTCTTGATGGGTTAGGAAAAGTTCTTTTGACATTTTTTCAATAGACGAAGCGTGAGGGCATCGACTTTGGCTTTTGGCGCTTTTTGCAAGACGATATTTAAGATTTTGCAGTAATTTTGATGACCCAGGCCGGTGGAAATAACGACTTTCGCGACATCAGAGGAATACCCGATCGGAACCTTTCCCGTATGATAAAAGATAGAAGTATCCGGCGACCATTGAATTAGTTTTGACCCTCCGGAATCAATCTGGACGATTTGATCCCACGGAATAAGATGATGATGGGTCAATCCAAATGGTCCACCGAACTTCCACCCGATTCTAATTTGTTTGTCCGTAATGACGACGTTTGGAAAATAGGAAATAAGGAGTATAACGACAGCCGCCACGATTCCAAATCCGATGAGCGCGAGTTTAAAACGAGAAATAGGCCCTGAAAGGGAAAAATTTGGAAGCGTTTTAAATCTAAACAATTGAAGGTGGCTCAGCTCATTTAATAAAAGATAAGACAAAAACAAAACGATAAAAATCACCATTACAGATACGGCGCGATTTTTGATCCCGTAAATTTTAATTAAACTATTATTTTCAAGGGTTGGAGCTAGCACTGTAAAACTCTCTAAAATAAACTAATCCAAAACTACCTGATTTAACATGCAATTAACATACCATAAAATTTTATTCATAAACTATTGAGCTTATTGCGTTTATTAATTTTTTAAGAATTTACTTTTGGCAGGTGGACAAAAAAGTAGCAACATGATGAATTTCAGGTAAGGTTAATAAGTGAAGCAACCGGCTTGGCCGGGGCGTAACGCGGGGTTCGGGGGCATTGAGAGTGATTTTCTCGGCGTAACGCGGGGTTCGGGGGCATTGAGAGTGATTTTCTCGAAGGCCCCTGAATAAAAAAACAAGTGAAGCAACCGGCTTGGCCGGGGCGTAACGCGGGGTTCGGGGGCATTGAGCGCAGTTTGCGAAGGCTCCTGAATTGAAATAAGAAAGATAAAAATGAAAAAACCAACCAGATTTTTTTTTATTGTAACGATTTTTTTGATAACGGGTTTTTATCAACAGGGGTTTGGCGCGGAATTCCTGGATTGGGAAAACTCCGGCAACGTCATTAAGAGGTTTGGAGAAAAAAATGACTTGAAAACTTCTCGGGAGTGGATTCAATGGGCTCAGGAAAAGCTTCTTTATGACCGGTATTTAAAAAGAAACCAAACAAAAGAAAAAATAAAAATGGCCGCGCTTATGGATTGGAAAAATGCCAGGAAGGAAGAGACCCAATCTTTTAATTCGGCCAAATTTCAATTAAAGGACCATTGGCATGGGTATGCGTTTATTTCCTTTACTTACACCAATTTAGATTTTAGGGAACAGGCTTTTGGAATCCATTTTGAACTGGTTCCCCATCAGTTGACACTCGACCAGATCATAAAGCGGTATGGGAATGATCAATTGGAAGTCCGTCATTCGGAAGAGGGGAAAACCGTCTATCATTATACCATTCTACTCCAGGATTCCCCGAAAAAGTCACCCTGGAAACTCCTTCAAAATCAGATGGCGGAAAATGACGAGATCTGGGTTGAATTTGAGGCCGGACCCGGGAAGGAGGTTCGTTCCGTTGAAGTCCTGGCCGTTAAAGCAAAACCTGATAAAATTCCCTTTACCAAGAATTGGAAATGGGATGATGAGGGCTACGAGGAAAAACCATAGGTGAAAGGTAAAATGACCAGAAAATTCGGCCCAAGAACAGAGTTAGAAAGCTGTCATTGCGAACAAAGTGAAGCAATCTCAAGACTTTACGATAAGATTGCCACGCACCCTTCGGTGCTCGCAATGACATGATTAATAAGTGGGTGCGAAGTCTATCGCTGGTCTT
>JACOTA010000034.1 GCA_016178585.1 Nitrospirota bacterium | reverse complement strand
CAGTCAGAGCAAGATATCCGAATGATCAAGGTGCGTCAGAAAATATCCGGATGCTTCCGAACCTTACAAGGCGCGAAAAACTTTGCCCGCATCAGAAGCTACCTATCCACAGCTCGTAAAAACGGCTGGAACCTCTTGCACTCCATTTCCCAGTCCCTGACAGGTCAACCGTACTTGCCTGAAATGCTTTTTCCTCCCTGACACTCCTGAGTAGTTACTTACCGCTTAAAAAACTTTCTCCTTCTTCAAAAAGGAGACCATTGAATCCGATCGATGCCAGGATTTCAATCCATTCGGCTACCGCATAAGGCTCTAAAATGACATCAAAAAAAGTTTCCTTTCCCGAAAAATCAAGTTCAACGGGAGGTCGAAGTTTCTGACGTTCTGCGTTTTGAATGGCCTCTTGAACCACCTTCCCTGGATCTAAAAATTCGATGTTTTCCGAAGCGTCACTGGCATAGGCTGAAACACCGTTATCTCCCGTAAGAATAAGACTTAAGGAAACCTCTGTGTACTCCGTGACTAAAAACGTCCCACTGGTATTGGCAATGCCCAATCGTGCGCCACCCGTCATTAATCTTGCCGAACAGGTTAAACCGTTCTTTTTCGATTCTTCGCTGATTTTGTGGAGAGTGTCCACGTTTTTTTCCGGAGAAAGGTCCAATGTCGATTCAAAAAAGATCTTTTTTTTGAAAGGCGGAAGCTCTTTATAAGTCCCCGGCAGGCAAAAAACAGTTTCGGAATCGTTTCCATAAACGGCGTTTTCGTAACAGTTGTGAATGACCCGGTCGAGGCCTTCATGGGAAAGGTCAGTCGTATGAGCTTGCCCATGTTTTTTCCCCACGATTGCCGTCATATAGACATCTGCATCCCGGCTTGTAACGCTCGGCCCCATTCGGTTTAAAAATGTTCTAAGGGTTCCTGATTCCGTTTCCCAATAGAGAATTTCTCCCTGGTCAATTCCTGTTTTCCGCAGCTTGGCCAGACTATCCGTTAAAAATTCTCTGATTTGATCAACGGTTTTCATCCCTTCCGGCTCCCCACTTTGACTTTCCTGAATCTCGCTGGAGAAGCGCCGTGGCCGACATGCATCGCCTGGCCGGGTAATCCTTTTCCGCAATTGGGGGTTCCGTAACTTCTCCATTCAGAGGGTCCGCAAACGGCGTCACAGGAATTCCAAAAATTGACGGTCATGCCTGTATAAAGCGGATTTTTTAACATCCGGGCCTTCTTCCCCTTCTTAATTTCCCATCCGATTTCTGCGCCAAAGCTAAAGTTCTTTCGAAGATCATCGATACTCCAGCTGACATTGGTTTCCATCAGAATGCCATCTCTCGTTTCTGAAAGAAGTTCGTTTAAAGACCCCGACCCGGGCTCCAAATTCAGGTTGGTCATCCGGATCAAAGGGATCCGGTTACTATGACTCGCCCGCATACATCCGTTTGGCGAGATTGATTTCCCCGTAACTTCATTTAATTCCTCACAGGTTTCCCGGGACGACAGAAGCCCCACCCAAACACCTTCGCGAATAATATCCGTCTTCTGAGCGGCTACCGCTTCGTCATCATACCCAAAAGAACCCAGAGCTTCTGATAAAGTCGGGTCTGAGACGACGTTTACTCGTTTAGACCCATATCGGAAACTTCCAAATTCTTTTAAGTGGTCAGCCAGAAAGCTCCCGCCGGCATAAGTCAGCTCCGATCCAAAAATCCGGTCAAGCTCGATCGCATGACCAATCGATTCATGAATCTGAAGACAAAGTTGATCCGGCATCAAAATTAAATCCTTTTCCCCCTCAGGGCAAGGATCTGCATAAAGCAATGCCTCCGCTTCCTCCCCGATTCGCACCGCATGGTCTTCGAGACGCAAGGATTCGATAAATTCGTAACCGGCGGTCCCGATATTGCCTCTAAAACTATTGGGATAGGACCTCTTTTGAACTTCCTCCCCGGAAACAGCAATAACTTCCATGCCCGCTCCGCTCTCCACCAATTCTTGCTCAATAAAAGAACCTTCGCTATTCATCAGTATTTTATTAATCTTTGAAAAGGTCATATTGGACTCGCGAACATTGACTCTGGCGCTCGATTGTTTCATCAGTTCGTCCAACTTTAAGAGCGTGTTAATCTTTTCCTGGATGGAAACATCTTTGAAAGGATCCTTAAGAACCGGCGTCTTATAAAACCCGTGGGAAATCACGGGAACCGGGAATAGACGAACAGGTCTCCTTTGCATTTTGCTTGAGGCCCTGGCCAGATCAAGCGCGCTTTCGAATCTCTCGTCAATTTCATTTTCTTCTAATCGCGAAGAACTGGCAAATCCCCAGGCTCCCCCTTTTAAAATTCGGATTCCAAATCCGCTTTTTTCTGATTTCACCAACTCGTGAATTTCCCCGTTTTTCACCAGGATAATTTCTTCCTCATGTCGTGGGATAATGCGAACGTCGATATACTCGACCTTATGTTTTCTGGCGAGATCGAATATTTTTGAGGAAAATTTCTGCCACATCACGGGTTTTTCTAAGGAAGGTTAAGGGTGAGATCTAAAAGAGAAAAAAAGTAACAACAAGGGTTTAAACCGAATTTAAAAAACGCTAATAGGCTACCTGGTTGCGTCCTCTGGCCTTCGCGACATACAAGGCCTGATCGGCTTTTCGAATTAAATCAATACTCGTAACGCCATCATCCGGGTATTGAGCAACACCCACACTAATCGTAATTTTTTTCTCATTTCCGTCAGTTAATTTAAATTTAGGGTTATTCTCGATATTTTCCCGAATTTGATTTCCGATTTCAAGCGCGGCGTATTTTTCGGTATCTATTAAAAGAACGACAAACTCATCCCCTCCAAAACGGGAGACGATATCGGTCGACCGCAGTCTTTCCGTCATGACGGCGACTAATTCTTTTAACAGAAAATCGCCTTGAATGTGCCCAAAGGTGTCATTATAATGCTTAAAATAGTCCACATCTAAAATAAAAACCGAAAACCGGTTATTCTGCCTTGACGCCCTCTTAATCTCTTCCTCTATTTTTTCCTGGAAATAACGGCGATTAAAAACACCGGTCAATTCGTCCCTGTTGGCTAATTCATTGGTTTTTTCGTGTAAAAGGGCGTTTTCAAGAACAAAAGCAGATTGGCTGACAAATTGTTTAAATAAATTGCTCTCCCTTTCAGTACACTCCGACTCCCTGTTTTGCAGCACGGTCAGAAGCCCGTAAACATTATCATGAATGATAATCGGTTTTGAAAGAAAAGAATCATGTTCCGAACCGTTTGGAAGGTTATGCTTAATAAATTGTTCGATATAACTCTTTTCCTCCAACCAGGCGACTAAATTATCTTTATATTTGGCCTCAATAGGAATAATAAATTCTTCAAGAGGGTCATTAAACCCGATTGCCTTCTTCAAATATAAATGGGCCTTCTTTTCATTAAAAAGAAACAGGAGGGTTGGGCGGTTATTTAAAAGCTTATTCGTGGCATTGGTCATCATCGCGTAAATTTCTTCCAGGTTTAAACTGGTCGCGAGACACCGTCCAAAATAATAAAGCGCCTCCGTATCTTGATGAATGAGGGTTATCGTATTGTGGGCCTCCATCAGCTCTTGATTTTTTAGAAGAAGATCTTCAATCAGTTGTTTATTTTTAAACGCAAGCTGGCTTTTCTGGAAGGCCTCCGAAACAGTTGTCTTAAACGAGTGCCAATCCTGGACAGGGAGCTTCACATAATCGAATGTGCCCCCCTTCATGGCTCCTTCTAATAATTCAATGGTAGGGGTTTTTATCATCAAAATAACTTCGGTTCTCGGGTTTTCATTCTTGACGGCCGTCAACAGTTCGAGTTCTGTCATCTCGGAGGAAAGGGTTCCGCAAATCACCACGTGGATTCCCACCGTTCGCAAAACTTCAAGAACCTGTTTCCCGGAATTCAAAGAGAAGACATTATTTTGATCCATTTCTAATACTTTCGCGACTTCGTTCGCAAAGGCATTATCCTGGTCAACAACGATAATCTTCCCCTTCATTCGCACCCAGGAACAGAGATAGGATTTGTAACTCCTTGTTTTGCCTGTCATCGCGAGCGCCCGCAGGGTGCGTGGCGATCTTGGTTCACGATGGCGAGATTGCTTCGCTTCGCTCGCAATGACAACTTTCTATCGCTGTTCTAGGGAAAGACAAGGCTTTAGAAATCAAAAACTTACGGAAGGGTCAAGATTGCGGAAGCTTATCGAAAGAGAAAGGAGGCGTCCTTAAATCAGGACTTCGCTGAATTTGGACGAAAAATCCAATTCGCTTAAAGTGGATATGGCTGAAATAAATGCTTTTTTCGAGGCAATATAAAAACCGCCCATTTTTTGAAGATGATCATCGCTATGTTGGAATTCAGAGAAACCGGTCGATTCAATTTTGTGAGAGGCTCGGTCCCGGGCCATTCCTTTTACCTCACATTTTCCATCTAGATGGGTTACACTCAGGACACGGTATTCAAACCCTAACATCTGAGCGATTAACGCGGCAATAAAGGATTGTTTCATTAAAACCGGCTCCAGCAAAAAGGCGTACATAGGGTCTTGGTTTTTAAATTGATCGCAGATTTGATCCAATTTGCTAAAAATTTCTTCCTTGAAAACAAAAGGGGCGCTTTCTGAATCAGCTGAACCATTCCTTTTCTTCTCAACCTCTATGTAATAAGATTGACAATGAGTTGATAATTCTTTAATTTGCTCTAAAATATTTTCTTCCAGTTGAAACCCAAGAATTTCTTTGCCCCAAGGATTAAAGACTTGCATGGTTCGATCCCTCTCATTTATAAAATGTTGTAAAAATTAAACGTTGTATTATACTTTAACCGCTAGAGAGTTGTCAAACTGTCTTTTTTAATTTTTGTTTTCATAAATCCAAACAACTCTTTCATTAAAAAAATAAAAACTTTGCTACAATAAAAGAGAACAAGCGGAATATGAAAGGATCGTGATGATACCTATAATTTTGTTAATCGAAGATAGTAAAATACACTCAAAAACCCTCTTAAATCTTTTGGATGAATTTGGATTTTCTACTTTACATGCCTCTAATGGTCTGGAAGGGTTAAAACTTGCTTATTCCAAGAAACCGGATCTGATCCTTTTAGACCTTGTCCTCCCAGGGATAGGCGGACTGGAAGTTTGCAAATTGCTCAAATTAAACAACGAATCTCAAAACATTCCGATCATCATCTTAACTCAAGAAAAGAAATCGGAAAATAAAATCGCGGGATTGAATATGGGCGCAAACGACTACCTCACAAAGCCTTATCATCCGGAGGAACTTAAAGCGAGAATTCTGGCAAACTTAAGGAATAAAGAACATCAGGACTTTCTCGAAAAAGAAAACCAACAATTGGAAACGCTCCTTGATAAGATTCAGTTGCTTGCCGCAAAAGACCCGCTCACGAACCTTTTGAATCGTAAACAATTTATGCTGCAGTTAAAAACCGAGTTTGTTCGTTCCATTCGATATCGCCTTGCCTTATCGGTATGTTTTATTGATCTAGATCATCTTGAAACGATAAACCACCGTTTCGGACAGGCCGCCGGGGACACGATCCTCGTCGAAACGGCTTCGTTGATTCAAGAAAACTTTCGAGACATTGACATCTTATCCCGTTTTGAAAATGATGATTTTTTATTGGGACTCCCGCACAGCTCGCCGGATGACGCGCTCATTCCACTCAATCGTTTTCAAAAAAAGATCGCTCAACATACCTTCAAAGCGCCGGCAGCAGAAATAAAAATCACAGCGAGCATCGGTGTGGCGGCCCTTCCCAATCCCAGCCTAAAAAACGAGGAAGACTTCATTCAAGCTGTTCGAAAAGCGGTTTTTGACGTTAAAGAAAGAGGCGGAAACGAAATTTCAATCTGGACGGGAAACGAAAAACCGGAAGAAGAAAAAAAGCTGAACTAAACGGGAGGGGTAAAATCGCTTCCAGAGCGGTTCACCCCAAAATAACTATCTTGGAAAGGCTTCTTTGACCCCCCCATCCACGGGAATTATCGACCCGGTTGTTTTTGCCGATCTGCTTGAAGCCAGGAATAAGACAGCCCGGGCGACATCTTCAGGTAAAACTTTGGTTTTAAGGATATTTCGCTTTGCGTAAAAATCTTCTACCTGATTCAGGGAGATGCCGTGAGCCTTGGCCCGCTCACTTCGAACTTCCTTATTCCATAACCCGGAATCGAGAAAAACGCCGTCAGGGTTAATGATGTTTACGCGAATCCCATATTCGCCGTTTTCAATCGCCAAAATGCGTGCGAGCTGGGTTTCCGCCGCTTTAGAAGCCGAATAAGCTCCGAAATCTTTTCCGGGCGCCAAAACATTTTTGGTCGAAATAAAGATGATATTTCCGCCGATTCCCTGTTCTTTGAAAATTTGAATCGCGCGTTTGGAAACTAAAAAATGGCCGGTGGCGTTAACCTGAAACGATTTTTCCCAATCCGCCAGTTGGAGCTGATCAACGGGACACGACTTTGCATAACCAGCGTTTGAAACCACAATATCCAGTCCGCCATACTTAAGGAGGCAGGCGGCATAGGCTTCTTCCACGCTTTTAGGCTGGGTGACATCCATTTCGACGACAGCTAACTGCCCGGACAAAATTTCATTTTTAAAATCTTCCCTGGCCTGTTCTAACCTTGCAAGGTCAATATCGGTCATGATGACATTCGCGCCCTCACGAAGGAAAAACTCACAGATCGACCTCCCGATTCCCCGGCTCCCTCCGGTGACCAGGACAACCTGCCTGGAAAACTCTTTTTCGGGAGGCAAAAGGGTCAGTTTATAGTTTTCCATCGGCCAATACTCAAAATCACAAATCTCCCGTTTAGAAAGGAACGAAAAGCGATCAATAGCGCCCGCCATTTTAATCACGTCAATCGTATGGAGATAAAGATCCCGCACAATAGAGGCGGCCTTGAGGTCTTTTCCTGTTGTCACCATGCCAGCGCCCGGAATTAAAATGATGCGCGGGTTAGGATCAAGCATGGTCACGTTGGGTGATTTATATTGATTAAAGTAATCCTCATAATCCTGCCGGTACTTTTCAATGCTTTGGCTGATCCTGTTTTTCAGGGCGTTTCGATCTCCCATCGGCGGGATGACGCCGTCTAAAAAGAGAGGTTTTGGTTTTACATGCATCAAATGATCTGGCGTAAAGGGTCCGATTCGCGAAAGCTGTGCCCCTTCCTTTGAATTCACAAATTCCAGAACTGACGGGCGATCGTCATGGAGTAAAACCATTTTTTTACTTGAACTCACCGCTCCCCTGATCATCAAAAGAGCGGACGCTAAATCTTTCTGACGATCATAAGCCTTCGCCCTGGAAATAAAGCGCTTTGGGACAGGTCCTCCAAAGGGCCTTTTTCTTTTAACCCTGGGATAGATATAATCTTCGGCAATCGAATTAAATTCAATGGTTTTGAGATAAGCCCCTTTAGCTTCATTTCCCCAGGTAATCAACCCATGTTTATCTAAAATCAGACCTTCAATTTCCGGATTCTTCCGGAGAGCCTCGCCGACCGTTCTGGACAATTTGAATCCAGGCCGATAGTACGGAATCACGAGTAACCGTTTTCCAAATACCCGTTGAATCAGTTTTCCTCCGTTTACCGTGTCGGTCAATGCGCAAATGGCGTCAGCATGGGTATGATAAACATGAGGTGCCGGGATAAAAGCATGAAGCAATGTTTCAATAGAAGCCTTAGGTGCGGAGGGGTCTAACGAACATTTTGCCTGATAAGCAACCATTTCATCATCGCTCATATCCTTTCGACTAAAAAGCGGTAACAACTCCTCCAGGCGAAGAGGACAAAACTGTTTTCCGGTAATGGTCCGCATATCAGAACCGCTCCCTTTGATCCATAAAATCCGCACCTTTTTTCCGGTATGATCGATGCCGTTGACCTTCATGGAGGAGTTGCCTCCCCCCCACAAAACGAGATTCGGATTCTGACCAATCAACCGGGAGGCATAGACCACCGCTTCAACGCCTTTTAATTTTTTAAATTGTTCATCAGACCAGAGGCTTTTCATTTTTCAATCTCCCGCAAAAATTGCTTTTAACCGGTTTCAAGCAGCCGGGGTGTTTTTTAAAAAACGCATCATTTTTTATTTAACTGAAAGTGAAAGAATCGTGGGATTTTAACATACTCCGTTTATTTGTGAAAGGATTTAACCTTCCCAGAATTACCTTGATTTTAAAAACCTAAAAGTCTTAATATAGGGCATTATTAAAAGCAGGTTTGCCCATGAATGCGCTGACTCATTTGATGAATAAAACCATCATTCACATTGACTGCCTCGCCACAATCGAAGAGGCGTCAAAAATCATGGCTCAGTGTAAAATCGGCTCTCTGGTCGTCATGAAAAATAACAAAGAAGTCGGAATCATCAGCGAAAGCGATATCGTCAGGCGTGTCGTCGCTAAAGGACGTAATCCGTTGGAAATGACGGTCGAAGAGGCGATGAGCGCCCCGCTCATTACCATTTCCATTAACGCTTCCGGAGAAGAAGCCAATGAAACCATGAAAAAATATGGTATCAGACACCTTTTGGTTCAACAAAACGGGAAAATCGTCGGTATTTTTTCAGTCCGGGATTTAATGAAATATTTTAAAATTTATTATGATGGGTTAGGGTCCCTAAAACAAGGCTCCTCATAATAGTCCCGATCCGTCGATAAGGGGCTATTTGCTGCGTTCTCGTCACTCGGCAATCCTCATGTGCCGGTGATGTACATTCCGGTTGCCTCCTTCCTGCGGCCTCGCAACTAACCCCTTCTCAACAAATCGGCATTACCCTCCGTTTTTAACCCGAAGAACGAAACTTAAAAAAGGGAAAAAGATAATGAATGAATTAAAGAAACAGATTGAAGAACTTTGGGAGAAAAAAGAATCTTTATCCCCCGATTCACTCCCGGCAAATGACAAGAAACGACTGCTTGAAGTCCTGGGTCTTCTTGATCAAGGGAAAATCAGAGTCGCGGAAAAAGTCAAAGAAATCTGGATTGTCCATGAATGGATCAAAAAAGCGATTCTTCTTTATTTTAAAACCACGGACAACGAGAAAATAGAGGGAGGTTTTTCCCAGTTTTTTGATAAGGTGGCCTTAAAATTTCGTCACTATCATGCCGATGACTTTAAACAGGCAAAAATCAGGGTTGTTCCCCCTGCCACCGTCAGACAGGGGGCTTTTATCGCCCCAGGCGCGATTTTAATGCCTTCCTATGTCAATATCGGCGCCCACGTCGGCGAAGGAACGATGGTCGATACCTGGGCAACCATCGGTTCCTGTGCGCAAATCGGTAAAAACGTCCATATTTCAGGCGGCGCGGGGATCGGGGGGGTTCTTGAACCCCTTCAGGCCAACCCGGTAATTATCGAGGACCATGCTTTCATCGGTGCCCGTTCCGAGGTAGCCGAAGGCGTCATCGTAGGAGAAGGCGCCGTCATTTCCATGGGTGTCTTTTTGGGTCAATCCACAAAAATTTATAATCGTGAAACGAAAGAAATAACGATGGGCTTTATTCCCCCTTACGCTGTGGTCGTTCCCGGAACTCTCCCTTCCAAAGACGGATCCTATGCCCTCCAAGCGGCAATCATTGTGAAACAGGTGGACGCGGGAACCCGGAAAAAAGTGTCAATCAATGACCTGCTGCGAGGGGCTTGATGAAAAATTTTTCCTGGAACGTTGTTGATCTGGCCAAAGATTTTATCCAATTTGATACAGTCACGCCCAAAGACAACGGCCTTCAGTCCAGGATTATTTCTTATTTAAAGGAAATGGGGTTTGCCATTCACCGGATTCCATTTGGAGAAGTCCAAAATTTTTATGCCCGCCTCGGGGATGCCTCTCCCCTTTTTTGTTTTGCCGGCCATTCAGATGTCGTGCCCTCCGGCCCGGAGGAAAAATGGACCTCTCCTCCGTTTTCCGCTGTTTTGAGAGAGGGACGCCTCTACGGAAGGGGAACGGCAGATATGAAAGGGGCGATCGCCGCTATGATTTCCGCGGTACATGCGTACTTAAACGACTCTCCTTTAAAAAAGGGTTCCATTGCTTTTTTAATTACCGGTGATGAAGAGGGGCCGGCGGTTCATGGAACTGTTAAAGTCATTGAATGGCTTAAACAAAAAGGGGAAAAAATTGATTACTGCCTGGTCGGAGAACCCACATCTGAAAAACGGCTCGGGGATACCATCAAAAATGGGCGCCGGGGAAGCATCAACGGACGTTTGACGTTGTATGGAATTCAAGGGCATGTGGCTTATCCCCATCTTGCCGAAAATCCGATTCATAAAGGTCTGGATATTTTAAAGCAACTCATTCAGATCCCATTTGATCAAGGAAATGCTTTTTTCGAACCGACTCATCTCGAAATAACAAATATTCAGGGAGGATGCGGAAGAGATAACGTGATCCCGGACCGGATTGAAGTGAGTTTTAACATCCGTTATGGAAACGCTTCAACCTTTCTTTCCATTAAAGAAAAAATAGAAATGATACTGACCCGGTCCAGGATAAAATTTTCTCTGGAATTTCAACCTGCGGGTGAAGCCTTTTTGACCTCGAAAGGAGTATTGATTCGAACGGCCATTCAATCCGTTGAAGAAATAGCGGGAATCACGCCCTCATTATCAACCGGCGGCGGGACCTCAGACGCCCGGTTTTTTGCGCCCCTGGGCATTGAAGTGGCGGAGCTCGGACTTAAAAGTGAAACCATCCATAAAATGAATGAATCTGTCCCAACAGAAGATCTTATGGCACTCGAAAGAATTTATAGAAAAATATTAGAAAAAATTTTTGAATAAAGAATTACCCGGATTGTAAAAAATATGGATGAAAAAATTTTTACCCTAGAGGAAGTTGAAAGCTTAATCCCGGTTCTTGAAGAACGGTTTAAAGAAATCAGGATAAAAAAAAGTTATTTGACAAAAATTTCAGGAGAAATCAGGAAAGCGGCTGATCAAACCGCCCTTGACGGCGGTTCACCTTATGGCCCCAGTTATATTAAAACACTGGATTCTCTCAATCAGGAGATCGAAGAAATTCACAAAGAAGGGGTTGTCATCAAAGACCTTGATAAAGGATTATGTGACTTTTCCTATATCTCAAATGGAAGAACCGTATATCTATGTTGGAAGTCGGGGGAAACGTCCCTTCAATGGTGGCATGAGGTAGAGGATGGATTCACGGGTAGAAAAAGGCTTGAGGAACTTTGATCAGGAGGAGAGACTTCTCCCCCCGTCAACGAACATGACCTGCCCGGTAATATATTCGGCTTTCGTCGCCAGATAGATCACAAGCTCTGCCACTTCTTCCGGCCGGCCATATCTTTTTAAGGGGATTTTACTCAAAGGAGGCTGAGGGACAACTTTCTCAATGATCGGGTCTGGCATTTCGACATATCCGGGCGCAATCGCATTCACGCGAACATATGGGGCCAGTCCTTTGGCAAAACATTGGGTTAGCATCATCACCCCCGCCTTTGACACGCAATAAGGGGTTTCCGATGCCCAGGGTTTAACCCCGCCCAGTGACGCAATATTGATAATGCTCCCTGACCGGCGATGCGTCATATGCTCCCCAATCTCCCTGGAACATAAAAAGGTCCCTTTTAAATTGGTGTTTATCGTCTTATCCCAGATCGCTTCGGTTAACTTTTCAAAGGGAATTTGTGAAAAAATGGCCGCATTATTGACTAAAACATCAATGGACCCGAAGTGATCCAAAGTTTTTTTTACCATTCCGTGAACCTGATCGGAATTTGAAACATCGGCCCCATAAATCATCGCTTTTCTTCCAAGTTCCCTGATTTCCCCGGCTGTTTTCTGCGCAGCTCCCTCGGACTGAAGGTAATTAATCATAATGTCATAACCCGCCCTGGCCAATGCCAGGCTGATTTCTCTTCCAAGTCTTCTTCCAGCGCCTGTCACCAGGGCTGTTTTTTTAAGTTCTGGCATATCCATAACCCCCAAAAACCACCGTTAATAATTGATTAAAATCTGGTCAGGCTTAAAACCAATACGAAGCAGTTCCTCCCTGCTTTGATCAATCATTTCTTTCATTCCTGCGAGGAGAGCAACACTGTTTTCCGGATCCGGAGCCGCTTCGGCAAAATGATTTTGGACAAAACCGGTCCGCCCGGCCCAGTCGGCGTCAGGCGTGGTTACAGTAAGAAAAACTTGAATGTCTTTTTTTCTAAGTTCCCGGATCTCTTCCCGGTGACAGAAATGGGCGGGGGTTAAAACGCCGTAATAAAGATGAACATAACGAAAATCAGAACGTCTGAGAATAACGGAACGGTAAACCGATCGAAGCGGGGCGATTCCTGTACCCACCCCGATTAATAGAAGATGTTTTCCTTTGTATTGGTCGATAGGGAAACCTTTTCCTAACGGGCCCTCCAACCGAACAATATCTCCAACTTTTCGATTAAGGAGTTTTTCGCCGATTCCCGATGTTTTTTTAATTAAAAAGTCGAGAGATTCGTTTTCCTCCGGCGCCGAAGCAATCGCAAAATAGGCCCCTTTTTCCTCATGGGTCAAGGAAAGCATGACAAATTGTCCTGTATTGAAATTAAATCGATCCGAGGCGTTAACCCACTCCAAACGAATATGACAGAGGGTGCCGTCATAAAAGGGAATGATTTCTTTTACCCTCATTGGAATCTTTTCCAAGCTGCCTCCAAAAAAAAAGAATGCTCGCGCGGAGCTTATTGAAAAACCCAAGACCAGCGATAGACTTCGCACCCACTTATTAATCATGTCATTGCGAGCACCGAAGGGTGCGTGGCAATCTTATCGTAAAGTCTTGAGATTGCTTCACTTTGTTCGCAATGACAGCTTTCTAACTCTGTTCTTGGGGACTTTAATCACTCAGAGATCAGCTTAAAGTCCTTGATTTCTTTCTCCATATAGTTTTTCATATTCTTTAAAATTTTCTCTTCAAGCTGTCTCGCCCGCTCTTTTGAAATATGGTATTTCCTGGCAATGGCAAGAAGGGTCAATGGATTTTCCGAAAGGATCCGCGCATGGAGGATATCGCTGTCCCGTTCGTTTAAAGTTTTCGCGAAC
This sequence comes from Nitrospirota bacterium, assembly GCA_016178585.1. Taxonomy (NCBI): domain Bacteria; kingdom Pseudomonadati; phylum Nitrospirota; species Nitrospirota bacterium. The sequence goes on along the minus strand of JACOTA010000034.1, from coordinate 15,272 downwards.
TCTAATAATTTTTCATGAAAAAGGTTTTTCAAGTCTTCATCCGCGACTTTATCATCGAGCGGCGGATCTCCCGAAGGGAGAGACCTGCCAAAAGGTTCGTCGGTATGTTCGTGCAACGGAGCGTCCAGTGAAACTTCCCAATTTCCCATCCGCTGATCCATCTCAACAACCTCTTTTTCCTTGACCTGCAGGTGATCGGCTAAAAGTTTAATTTCAGGGTCATACCCCTGGAAAAGAAGTTTTTGTTTTTCTTTCTGAAGGTTAAAAAACAGCTTTCTTTGCGCCTGTGTGGTTCCCACCTTAACCAGCCTGAAATTATTAAGAATATATCTTAGAATAAAGGCGCGAATCCACCAGGACGCGTATGTTCCAACACGAATTCCTTTATAGGGATCGAATTTTTTGATCGCCGCCATTAATCCAATGTTCCCCTCCTGAATAAGGTCCATGAGAGGAAATGCGTTTTGCCGGTATTCCAGGGCAATGTGATAAACCAACCTTAAATTAGAAAGGATTAGGTTGGAAACGGCCTCGGCATCCCCGTATTCTTTATACCGGCGGGCTAAATCAACCTCCTCTTCACGGGATAAAAAAGGATATTTTCGGATCTCCGAAAGATATTTTTTTAGAGGATCATGAAGAACTATCCCGTTTTCTTCCTTTGCCGGAATTTCAAAAACTTCAGGGAGGTCCTTCTCGTCGTATTCCTTTTCCTGCATAAAAGATATATTACCATACACAAAATAAATGAATCGAATCAAAAATATCCTTCATTTGTTTTATCCTTTTGGAATGAGATACAATGAACGCAGATCTAACAAACAACAGAAAAGCAGGACGAAAAAATGAGCATTAAACAAGACCTCGGCGATTTGTTAAATGACATCGCCACCTATCTCGAATTAAAAGGCGAAAATCCGTTCAAAATCAGGGCCTATCAGAATGCGTCCCGAACCCTCTCCTTATTAGAGGGGGATATAAAAGAAATGGTTTTATCCGGAGAGCTTAAAAAACAAAAGGGAATCGGGGAGGCCATTTTTGAAACCATTCACGAATTTGTCGCAACCGAAAAATCGACCCTCCTGGGCGAACTCAAGAATTCGACCCCTCCGGGACTTCTCGAGATGCTGAATGTCCCCGGCCTGGGCCCAAAAAAAATTAAAACGATTTACGAAAAATTAGGAATATCAACCCTTGGAGAACTGGAATACGCGTGTCATGAAAACCGATTATTGTCTCTCGATGGTTTTGGGCCAAAAAGTCAGGACAATATTCTCAAAGGAATCGAACAACTGAAAAAAGGAAAAGACTATTTTCATTTTGATAAGGCCTTAAAAGAAGCGGAAAACGTTTTAAGCCATTTAAAAGAAAAAGGTTTATTTAAAGAGTTAGAAATTGCCGGAAGCCTCAGACGCAAGAAAGAGGTGGTCAAGGATATTGATATTGTTGGAAGTTCCGATGCCCCCGTGGACGCCATGATTTTTTTTGTTCATCTGTCCGAAGTGGATCGCGTCATTGGACACGGGGAAACAAAATCAACGGTTCTTTTAAAATCGGGAATTCAGGTCGATTTAAGAATCGTAGAAAGCGGCGAATTCCCTTTTGCCTTCCAACATTTTACGGGAAGCAAGGAACATAATACCGTCTTACGGGGAATCGCAAAAGATTTGGGTTTTAAATTAAATGAATATGGCCTTTTTAAAGGAGACCATCGAGTTTCCTGCAAATCTGAAAAAGAAATTTTCGGTCATCTTGGATTCGACTATATCCCGCCTGAATTGAGAGAAGACCGCGGGGAATTTGAAGCCGCAAAAAATAAAAAATTACCCCGTTTAATTGACTCCGGGGATATCAAGGGAATTTTTCATGTCCATACCACATACAGCGACGGGAAAAATTCTCTAAATGAAATGATTCAAGAGGCCAAGCGCCTGGGTTATCAATATGTGGGAATTTCCGATCATAGTCAATCGGCGTTTTACGCTCACGGGCTTAAAGAGACTCAAATTAAAGAACAACATGACGAAATAGACAAGCTTCAGAAGAAAAATCCTGAAATAAAAATTTTTAAGGGGATTGAAGCCGATATTCTCGAAGACGGCGCCCTCGATTATCCGGAAGAGATTCTCGCTTCCTTTGATTTCGTCATCGGCTCGATTCATAGCCGGTTTAAAATGAATGAAGAGGAGATGACCCGGCGTTTATTACACGCGATGGAAAATCCATATTTAACGATCCTGGGCCATTTAACAGGTCGTTTGCTCCTTTCACGCCCTCCTTATGCCTTTAATCTCGATGCGATTCTGGAGGGGGCCAGGAAACACCATATTATTATAGAACTTAACGCCAATCCGCACCGGTTTGATATCGACTGGAGAGATTGCAAAAAACTTAAAGAAAAAGGACTCCAGGTCAGCATTAACCCCGACGCCCATGCGGTGGACAATATCAAATTTACAGAATATGGCGTGGGAATCGCCCGGAAAGGTTGGCTGACCGCCAGGGAAGTTTTTAATACCCTCCCCGTTCAAGAAATGGAAAAAGCGCTCAAAGCGAAGAAATCTTCAGACCTCCGCTCATAAAAATGAGCCATATAAATCCCCCTCTTTATTTCACAAGGCTTTTTTCTTCGGTACATTAATTTGGATTTTATTATTATATTGAAAAGTGAAAGTATGGGTATTATAATACAGCATGGAGGTGTATATGCGTACAGCCAGACTCAATATAACTTTACCACAAGATGCGGCTAAAATTTTATCCGGTGTTAAGAATAAATCAGCTTATATAGCCGAAGCGATCAAAGCAAAAAATAAGATGGAAGAAAAAGAGAAAGAAAGCAAGCGATTAGAAGTTGAATATAAAGAATGTGCCAGGGAAGACTATGAGACTTACCAGAATTGGGAAGATACATTGAAAGATGGGCTTGAATGACCCGGGGGAACATCTATCTGGTAGACTTTGAACCTTCAAAAGGATCCGAAATCCGAAAGAAACGTCCCGCCCTGATCATTTCTTGTAACGAATCTAACAAATACTTGCGAACGGTAACTGTCATTCCTTTTTCTTCCAAGACGGAAAGGATATTTTCATTCGAAGTGTTGGTAAAAAAGGATGCTAGCGGGCTAGACGTCGATTCCAAGTTAAAGGTCACCCAAATCCGAACCGTGGACAAAGGGAGGCTGACGAAATATATCGGATCGGTTAATGACTTCATTTTAAGCGAGGTGGAAAAAGCGGTAAAACTTCACCTGGGAATAGATTAATCGGTTTTCCAAAAAGGAGGTTGTAGAACCCTGAAATGTCTTCACTCTCTTTTTTTCCGTAAATAATAATGGTGTCAGCTTTTCTGTATCCAGATCCCTATATGACCATCATCACGGTCCCGATCTGCCGCCTTACCGTGACTTTTCCGTAAACTTAGTCATTCGACCTTGACAAAATATTTTAAAATGTGTCCACTGGTAGGCACATTAGAGAATGGAGTTAAAGGAATGATTACTGCTGGAATAAAAGAAGCCCGCCAACACCTTACAGAATTTCTTTCAAAAGTCCAAAAAGGAGAAGAGATCATCATCTCCAGGAGGAAAGAGCCTATTGCGGTGATTAAACCCATCAGGAAAAAGTTAAAAAAGAAACTGGAGAGCCATAAAGCTTTAAGAAAAATCATTTCTGCAAAAGGGAAACCATTATCAGACATGGTTTCTGAATACAGGTCAGATGGAAGTGCTCACGCTGGATGAGGCATTATATCAAAGCTGCTGATCTCGTAAGGGAGTTTGGAGAAAAATGGCGCATGGCCTTCAACATGCCAAATTTCTTTGCAGTGACAAAATTCTTGCGAAGGTGGCCTTCAAATTGGGACTGAAGTTGGCCACTTTTTAAAACATGGCCCTCCGCACCATCTCCCACAGCAGGGGGAGATGAAAATATTGTTCCATTTAAATTGAAGACCAATTTTGTGTTTGACCTGAAACATAGGTTCCAGTTCCAGCCGGGTCCAAATCAACCTGATAAGTTGTATTGTTTAGGGCCGTCAGTCTCGCTTTAGAATTATTGCTCCCTGTTAATATTAATACACCTGAGGAAGGGTAACTATCATTGGTCATAACACGAAATGGGGTTGGCGTTGAGATATCAACATAACCATAATCGGGTAAATAGACCCGCCCTCCCATGGTCACATCCACATAACCATTTCCAGTTGCAATAGTTATTGTTCCATTTTGCACCCAGTAAACCTTTTTATCAGCATCATTCTGAATTAAAAAATTGAAGGTTATGGCAACAGGCGTTGACTGCAAATTAACCGTAAAGTCACCTGAAACAGTAGCCGAAACAGAACCGGATGTCACAGTTAAAGAGCTAAATGAAAGTTTAAGCGTTGTTATACGACTTGAATTAAAATCATAGGAACCAGAAATATTGACTGTTCCGGAAACAGTCCCTGCTTTTGTGCCTGTCTTAGAACAGTAATTTGTATAGGTGGCCGAGCCGGTAAAATTTCCGGTTTGATCATCTATACTCATAGATCGGTCTAAAGTCCCTCCACAAGAACCCGTTACCCTATCAGTTTTGGAAACAACGGCTCCTGTGAGGAGATTTGATGGAGACGGAATCTTGACTTGATTAAACGAGTCTATGAAGATCTGAGATAAAACCAAAGATTTTGGTTGGATCCCCGGATCAACTCCCCCGCCTTGCATTGCAATTCCTGTCAGATTTCCACCCGTGGAACCTTGTTTATAGGCCTGGGAAGTGACGACAGTCCCATTACCGGAAGTAATCGGCGTCTGAGTTGTGATCCCTGTATAGGAAAGAGCAGGAGATCCCCCGGAACTCCCTCCACCACCGCAACCATAAACAATCAGCAAAGGGAAAATGACAAAGATAACTGACATTTTTTTCAGACTTTTTAAAATAGTTGCCATCTCTCTTCTCCTTTTAAAAATTTGTTTTGAAACTGATCCACAAACGCAAAACACCAAAAATCGATGTCAGGAATTGATATTTTACATTCAGCCTTCTACAACATTTTAAATCAAACCGTCCGATTTACACCCTCGTCTTCTTTATTGAACCGTGAAACTGGTATATGCCCAACTAGAACGACGAGCAAAATCAGACAACGAAAGATATAAGTTCACGTTCATTGAGGCTGAAATCCCTTTATCAAAGGTAAGACTGCCCCATTTGGCGTTATCGTGTATACCCCATTTATGTCAGGACCTGAAACATTAAAGAGAGGAGCGATATTCCCCCACCCGGAAATCGTTACGGGATTAAGATTGATATCCTTTCCTATCACACTTCCGTTTCCACTGGAAGTATAAGCATAAAATTGGAGGTAAAGAGAAGAGGGATCAAAGCCTGATCCCGTTTGAGTTGTGCCATTCGCAAGAGTCTCTTTGTCATCTACCTGGATTTGGACAGACACAGGATTCGATACTGTGCTGGTCGCGCGAGTCATCCAGGTAATCCCATCAGGTGACGTCAGGACAACCACACCTTGATAATTTCCACCCACTGCCACAAACTGGCTCCCGGACCAAACCACGCCAGTTAGAGAATTAGTTGTTCCGGAGGTTCGCGCCGTCCAGGTAATCCCATCGGGTGATGTCAGGATGATACCACCACCCATAGAATAACCCACCGCTACAAACTGGGTCCCGGACCAGACCACCCCATATAGATATGGAAAATATTGCGTGCCGGTGGAGTGACTCGTCCAGGTAATCCCATCGGGATAGGAATGAAGGAAAGGAAGAATAATTTGATCTTGAGGGTGGATTTAAAAAACATGGTCTTTCTCCTTAATCAATGAAAAAACATAGATTGTTTCGGCTCCGCCTCACAATGACAAACCCAATAAAATAAAAAAAGCCGGGCAACCGAAATGACAAAACTTTCTTGTCACCTCGGCGGCCCGGCTTTCTTTAGTTCACCCCCACCCTCGCCCTCCCCCACAAGTGGGGAGGAAAGGAAGGAAGTGGAAAAGATCCTCAGCTTTGCGCCCTGCCGTCACCGGCAGTTTGCCTTGATAGAAGGTGCTTATTTATCCATAAACCTGATGTTTATCCCTTCTTTTATTTACAATTAATTAATACGTTGCCACCTTCGTACCATAACAAAACTGAATCTGTCAAGTCTATTTTTGCTTATTTTTGCCCCTCATCCTACTGTTAACTCTTTTGATTCTGTAGAAAGGCAAGGATTGACGCGTTGGCGGGCGGAAATTCATGATCATTTAAGCCGGTCTTTTCGACCCATTTAAACTCCTGACACCCTTCAGCCCTGAGGTCTCCCCCTTTCCACTCACAGCAAAAAAAATGGAGGGCAATCGTCCGGTCGGGATAATCATAGTCAAGGGAGAGAATTTCGCCTCCGATCCGGACTTCGATCCCCAGCTCTTCACGGATTTCACGAACAAGACATGACTTTAAATCTTCCTCGTTTTCCTTTTTTCCGCCGGGAAATTCCCAAAAATCTCCCAGATGGCTTTCACCCTTTCTCCGGGTAATCAGAAATTTTTCGTCTTTTTCAATGATAGCGGCGGCCACTTCGATCTTGTTCACGACCTTTTCATTTCCCTCGCCCCTTCTCCATCGATCTTCGTAACGGTAATGATACATTCAGCCCCATTTTTCTCAAAGGCCTTTTTCATGGCAATTCCAATCAGGTCAGCCCGGTCGTTCTCATGGGTTACGGCAAACATCGTCGAACCTGCCCCGCTGATAGAACATCCGGTCGCCCCGGCTTTTAAAGCCGCTTTTTTGACCTCATAAAAACCGGGAATTAAACGGGACCTAACCGGCTCCACCACTACATCGGTTATCGCCTCTCCAAAAAGAACGGAATCTTTTTTGCAAACCGCCATCACCATGGCACAGGAATTGGACATATTGGCAATCATTTTCCCCATTTCAATTTTTTTGGGAAGAATTTTCCTCGCCGTTTTGGTCATCAGAGGAAAATCAGGAGTAGCAAGGATCACGCTGATTCCCCTCAACAGGCCAACCTTTAAGACCTTTTTTTCAGAAGGCCGGGTTAAAATCACCCCCCCATACAAGGATGCCCCGATATTATCCATGAAAATTCCGCCACTTACGTAACTCTCCGCTTCCGTCGAAAGATGAAGAATCTCGTCCTGGCTTAAACGGCCGCCAAAGAGAAGATTGGCTGCAACAGCCCCGGCTACCGCGCTGGCCGCGCTGCTTCCCAATCCGTTCCCCGGTATATTTTTATGAATCGTCAGATCAATCCCATCAGTGATCCCCATTTTCTTAAGCGCCTTTTTTGCGGCAATTCCGGCGGTGTTTTTATCTGCCGCTAAGGGGAGTTTTCCACCATCTCCCGTAATCTCCAGAATTTGAACTTTCTTAAGATTATTTTTTCTTGCGTGAACCGTATCACCAATTTTTTTGACCGCCATCCCCAAAGTATCAAAACCCGGACCGATATTCCCGACAGAGGCCGGGGCAAACACCGTAATTTCTTTCATCCTTTGTTTCCTTACTATGAACAATAATGGCTGGGATTATAGCATGAAGGGTTTGCAAATGTTTTCAATATTTAATATAATAAAAGTTATTGCCCCAGGAGATGATTCGAATGGAAACAGTCATAGAAACGGAAAAGGTTGAACAAGCATTGGATACCATCCGTCCGGCCCTTGCAAGAGACGGCGGAAACATTTTGTTGGTCGGCGTGGAAGGCGGAAAAGTTAAAGTGAAGCTGGTGGGGTCCTGTCAGGGTTGCCCCAGTTCAGGCTATACCTTGCGCTTAGGGGTTGAAAGACGGCTGAAGGAACTGATCCCGGGTATCCAGGAAATCATCCACGTATAAAAAATTTGTAGAAACACAACATGCTACGTCCCAGCTTTGCAAACTTCTTTTAAGTAATTTTCTATTTCTTTTTTGATTTGATGTTGATCCCATCCAAGTCTCTCTCCCATCAAAACACCAATTTCTGTCAAAATATTTTCTGAAGTAAGTCCTCCAAGAGCTAGCAGAGTCCTCCTCCTTAAAAAATCCGATAAGCTCAATACCATTTCCGCTTCAATGGAATAAATGATTTCCGCTTTGATATTAGGAAACAAGGGGGAAATTTTTTCGCGAAGTTGCTTATCTTTTTCAATTAAATCAAAAACTTTGTTTACCTTGCTGCCATATTGATGGATCAAATGGAGGATGCTGGCTTCTTCAAGATCATACGCCCCTGCCCATCTTTTCACATTTTGTTCTATATAGTTTTTAAATCCCTTGCTAAACTTTCCTCCATATAAAGGCTCCGTAGCCGTTGAACAGCTCTTCAGGTCTGTTCGGCCTAACCATTTTCCAACCCTATCAATGACTTTTTCGGCCGTGTTCCGATAAGTTGTAAATTTCCCGCCTGCGATCGAAATCATCCTCAAAGGGCTTTCAACGATCTTGACTTTACGGGTCACCGATGAGGGATCAACCCCGGGAAAATCCAATAGCGGCCTGACTCCCGAAAAAACCGAAATAATCTCTTTTTCTTTTAAATGAACCTCTGGAAAAAACGTATTGGTTTCATCCATAAGATATTCGATTTCTTCTTTAAGAGGACGAACCTCGCCAGGATCTCCCTGATAATCGATATCGGTCGTTCCGATTAAGGAATGTTGATCCCAGGGGAGGATAAAGAAGATCCTTTTTTCATCCCGGGGAGAGACCACGATCGCATAATCCCGGCAAATCTGGGGAACAATGATATGAGTCCCCTGCGTCATCCGTACTTTTACCGGATTTTTTTCCCCTGTTAGTTCAGCAACTTGCGACACCCAGGGGCCGGTTGCGTTTACAAAAAACTCACCCTTTACTTCAACCCTCTGGCCGGTTAATTGGTCTTTTAACAGAGCGCCCTTCAGGACCCCGCCTTCGATCTTGAATTGCTCCAATTTAACGTAATTTAAAACGGTGGCCCCGTATGATTTTGCATCGAGAATATTTTCAAGGACCACTCTGGAGTCGTTCATCTGCGAGTCGTAATATACCCCCGACCCTAATAATTTTTCCGGTTTGAGGGCAGGCACCCGTTTTAAAGTCTCTTCTCTGCTGATCACGGTATACCTTTGCCTGTTTTTAAATAGGGAAAGGACATCATAGATAAACAGACCGGCACGGATCTTCCAGAGAGGCCTCGGTCCTTCTTTGTAGACCGGAATTAAAAAAGGGAGGGGATGGACAAGATGCGAAGCGATCTTCTCCAGAATAAACCGCTCCCGGAGGGCTTCAAAGACCAGCCCCAGGTCGCCATATTCGAGATAGCGGATCCCGCCATGAATAATCTTGGAGGTCCGGCTCGAAGTCCCCCAGCCAAAATCCTTCTGTTCAATCAGAAGAACGCTGAGTCCTCTCATGGCTCCATCCCGGGCAATCCCCGCCCCGAGACTGCCCCCTCCGAAAATAATCAAATCAAATCCGGAGTTGTTTAAATGACTGATCCTGTCCATAGGCCATTCAAATTCTATTATGAATTCAGGTGCTGTTAGATTATGATAAAAAATATTTAAGAGATTTCAGGATGACCGGAAAAAAAGCCCCCTCACATTTTAAAAACCAGCGGAATCAACTGATCGTTCAATTATACCGTGAATTTGATTTTCGGTCTTTTCTTTCAAAAGATCCCGTCGGCTTTCTTGATGGCTATCAAAAAACGGCAGACATTGAAGGGGTTGCTTTTGTCAGCAGCGCCCTCGCCTTCGGGAAGATCGAACTTTTTAGGCCGGTCATTGCAAAGATCCTCGAAATGGGAAAGGGGAACTTCACCCAATTTATTCTCGACTTTAACCCCTCAAAAGACAAGCAATTATTCAAAGAAATTTATTACAGGATTTGGACCGGGGAAGATCTGGCCTGCTTGATCATGGCTTTGAAAACCATCCTGATCAGGCATGGCTCTCTTGAAAATCTTTTTTTAAAATACGACAGCCCGTCAGAAGAGAACCTGGAACAGGCAATGATCCATTTTTCGGAAGAATGGATCAAGTTTAATCCCGAAAAGATTTATGGGGTCAATCAATTTACAAGGGGTTTCAAATATTTTTTACCTTCACCCAAAAACGGAAGCGCCTGTAAACGATTTTGTCTTTTTTTAAGGTGGATGGTCAGAAAGGAGGATCTTGATTCTGGAATCTGGACGGCGATTGAGCCGTCAAAGCTTATCATTCCGGTAGATACCCATATCTTCAGGGTGGCTCGTTTTCTAAAACTAACCTCGCTTAAAACAGCCGGCTGGAGAATGGCCAAAGAAATCACCCAAAATTTAAAAGAAATTGATCCGGCCGACCCCCTTAAATTTGATTTTCCTCTTTGTCACTTCAGTATCCCAAGAACAGAGTTAGAAAGCTGTCATTGCGAACAAAGTGAAGCAATCTCAAGACTTTACGATAAGATTGCCACGCACCCTTCGGTGCTCGCAATGACATGATTAATAAGTGGGTGCGAAGTCTATCGCTGGTCTTGGGGCACCATTACTGCTTGATTTTTTCTTGGATTTTGGAATATAAAGAAAGAACAGATAAAGAAAGAGGGTGATTTTATGGGTTTTCCGAAAGAACAAAATGAAAAAGGAGAGTTTGTGAGGCAGGAAGACCTCTTCCGAAATTGGGTAACCCAGAATGGTTCATCAGGTTACCCGGCGGAACCGGATCGCTACCATCTGTATGTCTCCCTAGCCTGCCCCTGGGCCCACCGGACCATTATCCTCCGAAAATTGAAAGGTCTGGAATCGATCATCGGGATGACCGTCGTCGATCCGATCCGCGATGACCGGGGATGGGCGTTTCGTGCCGGTCCATGTTGTTCGGAAGATCCCGTCAACGGATTTAAATTTTTGAGCGAAGCCTATAAAATGACTGATCCGGCTTTCAACGCCCGGGTGACTGTCCCTGTCCTCTGGGACAGGAAAAAAAGAAGGATCGTCAGCAATTCCGAAGATGACATCATGCGGATGTTTAACAGCGAATTCAACGCATTCACGAACAACAGGTTAGATTTTTATCCGCAATCACTTCGCACCGAGATCGATCAGGTTAATGATATGGTTTACCCCAACATAAACGACGGGGTCTACCGGGCAGGATTCGCGGCAACTCAGGAAACCTATGAACAGGCCGTTTATAAACTCTTTGACGGGCTCAACCAACTGGAGAAACGGCTTTCAAATCAGCGTTACCTTGTCGGCAACCAGCTTACCGAGTCCGACTGGCGGCTGTTTCCGACGTTGATCCGGTTTGACGCGGTCTATTATGTCCACTTTAAATGTAATATCCATCGAATGATCGACTATCAAAACCTTTACGGCTATTTAAAGGAGCTCTATCAGTACGACGGAATTGCGGAGACGGTCAACTTTGACCATATCAAACGTCATTATTATATGACGCATGAAGATATAAATCCGACCCGGATTGTGCCGGTAGGCCCGGAAATGGATCTCACCGCCCCTCACAATCGTGGCCGGCTCAAAGATGGTTAAAAAGACAACGATCTGTCAGGAAGACCTTATAACTCATAACAATCTATTCCGTGGAGAGGGTGTCTTTTTTTAAATATTCAATCCAATTCACTTCCTTGAGTTTGGTGTGTTGCGCCATTCCACTAAAATCCTGGTCGATATGTAATAGAGACATTTCATTTTTAATGGCTATAGCCGCAATGAGGCTGTCTGCCGCCGACGGGGTTATTCCCTTTTTTCTCAATGTGACGGCTAGGTTCCAGGCAATTTTCCAACAAGAACTTTCTATGGCTAAACGAGGAAGGGGAGCGAGAAAGGCTTCTAATTTTTTTTGTTCTTCCCCGGATTTAATTCCAGTCATCAATTCCAAAATGATCCAATCGGTTATATGCGCGCTTCTTGCCAAGATGAGGGGACGCAGTTTTTCCTGGATCGATTTATTTCCGCGAGGACGTAACGCCTGGATCCATAATGAGGTATCGACTAGATACATTAAACCCTTCGTTTTCGTCGTTGTTTTTGGAGCGCCTCGAAAGTAAGGTCCAAATCAATTTTACCCAACAGGCGCACAGAATCTTCCAACGCCTTATGATGGAGAACCTCCTCGAAGCTTTTCTGAATAGTATCCTTCAAGGTTTCCGTTCCCAGAATTTCTTTAATGTCCTGATAAAGTTTTTTATCAATTTCAACCGATGTTTTCATTCTTCGATCCCTATGCTATTATATATCTAGGTAACATATAGTTAGATATCCTGTCAATTACAATTATATATCTTCTGCTTCTGCGGCTGCTATTTTCCAGAGATTCTCATCAGAGAAACCTCGAAAACGTTCGTCTAGTAGTATTTTAGAGTCAAATGATATATTATTTTGAAATAACAATGATTTGATGGAGGTAACAACATGGCAGGTGTAAAACAGCAGGTCATTAAATTGATCCGGTCTATGCCGGATAATGTGACGGTTGATGATGTCATGGGAGAATTATATTTTAAGCTTCAGGTCGATGCCGGCTTAAAGGAACTAGATGAAGGAAAAAACGTTCCTCATGAAAAAGTTGAAAAAAAATTTTCTAAATGGCTCAAACAATAATCCGGTGGTCTCCACGAGCTGTTTCAAACCTTGAGGATATTTGCATTTATATTGCTAAGGATTCAAGGTTCTTTGCGTCCTTTTTTGCCCAGAAAGTATTTTCAATAATCAAATCCCTTCCCAAATTTTCTAAATCTGGAAGAATGGTTCCAGAATACGGAGATGAAACCATTCGAGAAAAAATTTATAAAAATTATAGAATTGTGTACAGAATCAATGGACCAATCATCGAAATTGTAGCAATCTGTCATGGAACTAAACCCTTAAAGGACCTTATTTAAATCCCGTTATTCTTCCTGTAACATTCAGTCCTCCCTATTTTGAAAAGAACAGAGTTAGAAAGCTGTCATTGCGAACAAAGTGAAGCAATCTCAAGACTTTACGATAAGATTGCCACGCACCCTTCGGTGCTCGCAATGACATGATTAATAAGTGGGTGCGAAGTCTATCGCTGGTCTTGGGTTTTAGCAGTTGATACATATGCATCAATAAGATATACTTATACATATAGTCATCTTTAAGGGGTAAAAAATGAGAACTACTTTGAACATAGAGAATAAGCTACTCGACAAAGCATCAAAATTAACTGGGATTAAGGAAAAAACCTCTCTGGTCAGGCTAGGTCTGGAAGCATTGATTGCGCGGGAAAGTGGCAAGAGACTTGTTGAACTGGGGGGAACCGAAAAGAAATTGAAAATGATACCGCGCAGAAGAACCGTAAATACATAGAATATGGTTCTTATTGATACTTCGGTGTGGGTAACACACCTGCGAAACGGAACTCCCGGGCTTGAAACGTTGTTAAACAACGGTGACGTCCTCTGTCATCCCTTTATCGTTGGGGAGCTCGCCTGCGGAACTCTCAAAAACAGAAATGAAATTCTTTCACTCCTTCAGGCAATTCCTAAATCCGTTAAGGCAAGTCATGAAGAAGTTATGCAATTCATTGAGAATTATAGCCTTATGGGAAAAGGTTTAGGGTACATTGATATCCACTTGCTTGCTTCAGCTTTATTGACAAATGTTCCTCTTTGGACGCTTGATAAAAAATTAAATGAAGTGTCTTCAAAAATAGGGTTAGTGTATTAGTAAGTAAATTCAGCGTTTTTCCTTCCTGTAAGCAACAGGTTTACCGCCATCCAATCCGTCCTATAAATGGTAACCCTGGTTCCACCTTTATTTTTTCTGATTAGCAAAACAGTTTTATAATGTTTCACAAGATTGAGCAAAATCTTTTGCAATGTCTTTTATTGCCTTTTTGAGAGAACCGTTGAGAACAGTTAAGAGCTCTTCTTTACTGCCATACCACAACAACCGATCATCATCTCCTCGATATAAACGTTCTTCAAATTTATGATTAGAGGACCACAAGTTGGTCCTAAGAATCACCGTTCCATATATTCTTACCGAATTTTCGTGTAAAAGAACACGTGTAATAGAAATATTGGACGATAATTCCCGACCAGTTTTTTCGTTCGATGGTAACTTGTCAGAAATCTGAAATCCGTACTCTTCAAGGTCTCTTAAACCCTGAGAAACCCAATCAACAATATGGTCTCCAGTAATAGGTGCGTTGCCTAAAACTCCCAGCGTATCCTTATTGGAACGGTCGTCAACGATTGCCTCGATATGAATAACGCAAGATTGAGCAAGTTTTGATTCTGATCGATCCTCTTTTGAACTGGTTTTTTCAAATTTCAAGTTCAAGGAGATAGGCTGAGTTGATGCGCAACTAACTACTACTAAAAATATTGAAATTGCGAACAGCAGCTTAAAACCATCTCTCATCTTCTTCATAAATTTAAACCGTGAAGATGTCGAACAATCCTAACTCAAGAGCTTGGCATGTAATAATTTTATTATTTCCTGGATTCCTTGATAAAGGGTTGTTCGATATAATTCGCCATTGTTAGCCTTCCACTTTGTAATTGCCGGTTCACCTGGCTCAGAATCAATGGCGGGAGAATTATATACAAGTTTTTCCAAATAGATTTTTTCCTTCGTTCCTTTTAACCATAGGCTAACTGAGCTGTTGATATTAAGAGAGCGGTAGTCTGGAGATAAGGAATAGTCTGTAATAACTGTAAACAAAGCATCTTCACTAATATTTTTGGCCAAAAGCGTCTGTTCATCATCCGACAAAGGCTTTGTTGAAGTTACGAGTTCGCCAATAGTGAACCTTTTGGAGCTTTTTAGTTCAACTTGAAGCTGGGACCAGAATTCTTTCCTAAAATCATAATCGGAAATCACCTGCCGAAGTGGAGCTATTTCTTGCTCTGCCTTCTTGCTACGGTGACTGTCCACAGCTACATCGACCAAGGCAGCGAGAAGACCTCCACCCATTGCCATAGCTACCTTTGATTCATCTACCTGAGGAATAATTTCTTCCTGAGTTATTACGCTGTAGGCCTTTGACGAGTGAATTTTATTTGCATTTTCGGAACTAAGTTGAATATATTTTGCAGGAACACATCCATAACTTAAAGCTAATAAAAAAGTTACAATACATGAAAAAGAAAAATAACGTGAGTTCATTGGATCCTCCGTTGAAATAATATTGATGGTCTCGTAAGAAGTCATGCGGCAAATTGAGGGGCAAACGGGGTATAAGTCCACGGCAGGCGGGCCCATTGCCGAACATTTACGATTGCGTTAAAAGCTTGTTCTTTGATCGTGTGAAAAAGGCCTGAAATACCAG
>JACOTA010000033.1 GCA_016178585.1 Nitrospirota bacterium | reverse complement strand
CAAGACCAGCGATAGACTTCGCACCCACTTATTAATCATGTCATTGCGAGCACCGAAGGGTGCGTGGCAATCTTATCGTAAAGTCTTGAGATTGCTTCACTTTGTTCGCAATGACAGCTTTCTAACTCTGTTCTTGGGTCCCACCCAAAAAAAGAGGGGGGCGGTTTAGAAATGTGTAGTAAAAAAAGACTTTTTCGGGTAGGATATTTAGGTAAACACCTCCATGAAAAAACCAAAAACAACAATTCTTATGGGGTTTCTGCTGGTCCTTTTTGTCACAGGGTGCGGCAGGGTTAACGTTCCAAATTCCACCCCTTTGACATCTACCGCGCTTTCATGTGCTGACTGGACTCTCGAGAGAACCAACGCCCTGTTTCGTGTCACCTGGTCTGGAAATCAATTTATCGTATTAAAATCGGATGGAACAGTCTTTACATCCCAGGACGGAACGAATTGGACAACTCGAACAACCGGGACCAACAACACCCTGCTGGGCGTTACCTGGTCGGGAAGTCAATTTGTCGTCGCAGGCGCCTTCGGCACCATCCTCACTTCTCCTGATGGCATCACCTGGACCGTCCGAACCTCGGGAATATCCAATACATTGGTCGGGGTTGCCTGGTCGCCGTCTTTATCCCTTTTTGTCGCAACGGGAGCTTCGGGCACCATCCTCACCTCCCTCGACGGCATCACCTGGACGAATCGAACCTCTGGCACAGGGAATTCCTTAAATGGCGTGATCTGGTCGGGAAGCCAGTTTTTAGTGGTAGGAGGCGCGGGAACGATCCTCACGTCGCCTAACGGCATCACCTGGACAAACCAAACCTCAGGGACAGGAAATTCCTTAAACGGAGTTACCTGGTCGGATTCTCTCTCAAAATTCGTGGTTGTGGGAGATTTGGGGACCCTCCTCACCTCTACCGATGGCATCGCCTGGACACCCCGGACATCGGGAAAGGCGTTTTATCTTTCCTCCGCGGCCTGGTCCGCCTCTCTTTCCCTGTTTATTGTTGTAGGAGATTCGGGAACCATCCTTACCTCCCTCGACGGCATCACCTGGACAAACCAAACCTCAGGGACATTTAACTTTCTCTTCGGTATTGCCTGGTCGGGAAGTCAATTTGTCGCAGTAGGGTTTAATGGAACCCTTCTCACCTCGCCTGACAGCGTAACCTGGACAAACCAAATGTCACAGACAAGTAATTCCCTGAATGGAATTTCCTGGTCTGGAAGCACTTTTGTTGCCGTGGGAAGTTTGGGAACCATCCTCACCTCCCCGAACGGCATTGCCTGGACTACTCGAACATCGGGAACAGCCAACACCCTGAACGGCGTAATATGGTCGGGAAACTCATTTGTCGCAGTCGGAAATTCCGGCGCCATCCTTACCTCCACGGATGGCGCCAAATGGATAACGCAAACATCAGGAACAAGCATTGCCTTAAACGGTGTAACCGGATCGGGAAGCTTGTTTGTCGCAGTCGGAAATTCCGGCGCCATCCTTACCTCCACTGACGGCGTCAAATGGACAACGCAAACATCGGGAACAACCGATACCCTTTTTGGCGTTACGTCGTCCGGATCCCAATTTATCACAGTCGGAAATTCCGGCACCATCCTTACCTCCACTGACGGCGTCAAATGGACAACACAAACATCAGGAACAACCAATTTTCTGATTGGCGTTACCTGGTCGGGAAGCCAGTTTGTGGTTGTAGGAGGGACAGGCACGATTCTCACCTCATCCGACGGAACGGTTTGGACACCCCAAACATCAGGGACAACAAGTCCCCTCCTGGGCATTACGTGGTCTGGATCCCGTTTTGTCGCGGTGGGACAGTTGGGGGACATTGTCACCTCTCCGGACGGCATCACGTGGCAAAAGGAGACCTCAGGAACGGGCAATCCTTTAACAGGTGTGGCATGGTCTGGATCCCTGTTTGTTGTTGTGGGAGCAACAGGCTCTATCCTCACCTCTTGTAACAATGAAGGATTTTCTGGCGGATCAGGAGGGGGACCTCCGGCTCCAACCGGAGTCCTTGCCAGTCCGGGAGCTCCCGGTACGATATCCATCACCTGGGCCGATGTGCCGGGAGCGACATCTTATAACATCTATATAGGCACCTCTTCGGGTGTAACAAAAACACGTTTCACGACTAAAACCAGTGTCGCTTCCCCTCCCCTTGTTCAAGGCGGACTCGCCAGCGCCACGACTTATTACTTTGTCGTCACTGCGGTGAATAATTCCGGCGAAGGTCCTGTATCCGCCGAAACCTCCGCGGCTGCTCCGTAATGATTTGGGTTTGTTCTCAAAACCCTCAGATTCAGGTTATTGTGAATGGTCAGGATTGGGGGAATCATTCGTGAAAAAGTTTCTCAAAAAAAGTTTTTGGGTGTTATTTTCCCTGATGATGATCGACTTGAGTGATCACGCAAGCGTCACAAGGGCCATGACCCCTCTCTGTCAAACCAATGGCTCTCCCCTTCCCAAAATCTCCTTGCGATTAAAACCTCTGGTCAAGAACCTGGACCACCCATTGGGGTTGACGCACGCCGGAGATCATTCAAACAGGTTATTTTTAGTTGAACAAAAAGGCCTTGTGTGGATCATAGAAAATGGGAAAAAACGAGACATTCCTTTTCTTGACATCCAGAAAAAAGTAACCTCTGGAGGGGAGCTGGGACTTCTGGGTCTGGCGTTTCATCCCAGGTATTCCGAAAACCACCGGCTTTTTGTTCACTACACCACCACCTTTAATTTAAATGAAATACGTTCTGTCATTTCTGAAATCAAAACCGGAACCAATCCGAACGAATCAAATCCTCAAACGGAACAGGTTTTCCTCTTAATGTCCCAGCCTTATCCCAATCACAAAGGAGGAAATCTGGCGTTTGGACCGGACGGCTATCTCTATATCGGAATGGGAGATGGCGGATCCGCCAACGACCCTTTAGGAAACGGGCAAAACCTCGAGACAAAACTTGGAAAAATACTGAGGATTGATGTGGATCATCGTTCGCATGTGGATCATCCCCCGCACTGGAGGGGTTACAGTATCCCGCCGGACAATCCTTTTGCCGGGCAAAAAAACGCCTATCCCGAAATTTGGGCCTATGGCCTTCGAAACCCCTGGCGATATTCCTTTGACCCTCTCACCGGGCTTCTCTATGCGGGTGATGCGGGACAGGATTCCAGGGAAGAAATAGATCTTATCCAAAAAGGGGGAAATTACGGATGGAATATCATGGAGGGAAACATTTGCGCCCCCGGGGTCAACCCTCAATGCAAAACAAATGGTCTTGAACCCCCGATCCTGGATTACGGACGGTCTGACGGATCGGCCGTCATCGGGGGATATGTTTACAGAGGAAGCGAGATTTCCTCCCTATGCGGGGTTTACCTCTATGGAGATTTTGGCAGCGGGAGAATCTGGGGACTCCGGTATGACGGAAAATCGGTCAGGGAACAATTCCTTCTTCTTGAAACTCACCGGAAGATCAGCTCTTTTGGAGAAGATGAAAACCACGAGCTGTATGTGGTGGACTTTACCGGAGAAATTTTAAAATTAGAAGGGAAATGAACTGCCCTCTTCCTTTTTTTTTGCTTGACTACGCGGTCGCGCCTGCGGCCTGAAGGATTTGGACAAGGCCGGCGTCGCCCATCGCTTGCGCGATGGATAACGCTGTTTCCCCGTATTGATCTTTGAGATTCACATTCGCCCCGTTTTTGAGTAAAAATTTCACCGTACCGGTCTGACCATTGGCCACGGCAAACATCAAGGCGGTCACTCCATTATCGTCTTGCCCGTTGACTTTGGCCCCTTTTCCTAACAACAGTTGAACGATGGAAGTCTGACCATTCATGGCGGCGGCGATGAGCGCGGTTTCTCCGTAATGGTCCTTTGCGTTGACCTTCGCTCCCCTGGTCAGGAGGAGTTCAACAATGTTTTTATAGCCGCTGAGAGCCGCAAACATTAATGCGGTGTCACCTGATTTATCCGCCGCATTCAGATCAGCCCCTTTTGCCGACAGTTTTTGAACGGTTTTGATGTCACCGGAAAAGGTGGCAACCATCAGAGGGGTCGAGCCATCCACCGTGAGACTGCCCGTATTTCCGCCGGCCGGAGGAAGTCCATGCTCATCTGAATCAGTCTCTTTTTTTGAGTGATTTAACAAAGGAGAGGCGCTTTTCAGGGATTTTTCCTTTTTTTCCGTCTTATGTTTTTCCGTCTCATGCCGGGTCTCTTGATCTTGGGCGTAAACCATCAGCGGAAATAAAAAAACAAAAACTAGAAATCCAAAATGTAACCGTCGCATAATTTCCTCCTTCGTTTATTTAAAAGTTCGTCATATCAAGAACAGCGATAGAAAGTTGTCATTGCGAGCGAAGCGAAGCAATCTCGCCATCGTGAACCGAGATCGCCACGCACCCTGCGGGCGCTCGCGATGACAGGCAAAACAAGGAGTTACAAATCCTATCGCTGTTCTTGGGTCAGGGCAGAATTATAAACCAAGCGCGTAATTATAAATATATTCTGAAAGCCGTTCGGAGGCGCCGGGAACCCCGACAACATGGGGGAAAGGGTTTAGATCGACGACGCACGGGCCGTCGGAGGTGGCGAGAATATCAACGCCGTAAACCTGAAGATTAAAAATCCTCCCGCAGGCCAGGGCCGCCTTTCGGATATCTTCGGGAAGTTCGCATGGAACTCCAGGACCTTTTCGATCGTTTAAAAAGGCGCCTTTCAATCCAAAAAGCTCCTCCCCGATCCCGTAGACTTTAAAACTTTCCCCATCCTCCAGGGAAAGCTCCTGAATAAAAATTCCTCCTTCAGGGATGATATCGGGAGACTCCCCCTGAGGCACCCATTCGATTCCGGCATCAGTTCCTCTCCTGTGGGATTTAACCAGCGCGGAAGCATTTCGGGTAATTTCTGAAATCTGGCTGAAGGTTCCGGTCACATAACTGCGGGGGACCAGAATCTCCATCTCCTGGAGACGGCTGGTGACGCGTATTTTATCCTGAACGAAAGAAGAGGCCGAAAAGGTGTTCAACAGGCGCCCCCCCTTGTAGGATAAAACTCCGGCCAGTGAAAGGGAAAGCTCGGTTTTCGATTTTAAAATATAGGCATCGCAATCAACCGTGAGGGAAGAAAGGTTGATGAAGTCGGTTTCAGGAACGATCGGGACAACATCGACATCCCTGTTTTGGAGATGGGTTAAAATCTCCCTCATCCCCGATATCGAAGAGGAAAGGTCATGACTGTTGAGAATAAATCCAATTTTCATACTGGCCTATTATAGGGGCTCGCGTCGCCCTTTTGATTAAAAGCATCTGTCCGCTGTGGGACCGCTCCCAAAGCTAGCTCGGAGGCTCCTCTTTGCTCGCTGGGTTTCTACAATCCTAAAGCATAGTTAAAAATATAATCCGCCAGGGGGCCTGCCGCCGAAGGAACTTCCGAAAAATCGGGGAAACTGGTGACATCGGTGATAAAAAGCCCCTTCTCTATTTCTAATAGATCAACCCCGTAAATATGAAGATTAAAAATCCTTCCGCAGGTCAAAACCATTTTTCTGACTTCACCGCTCAGTTCGTATCGCCGGCTCTGCGATTGACGGCTTCCTGAATCCGAAGCCGGGAATGGCCCGTCTGAATGAGCCTGAGAAAACCCGGTCCTGTAAGCCCTCTTGACGGCAAAAACCTCTTCTCCGATGACAAAGGCCTTGATATTCTCATGATCTGATTCAAAAAACTCCTGGGCAAAATAGGCCCCGGGAAAAATAAATTGGGAATCCTCGCCGGCATACACAATTTGACTCCTCTCTCCATAAATTTCGCGATGAGGCTTGATGATCACTGTCTGTTTTCCTCCCTGTTTGAAAACCTGCCGGATATCGCCCGCGATAAAACTGGAGGGGACGGGCAAACCCGCTTCCTGCAGTTTAAAAGCAACACGAACCTTGTCATGGACAAAGGAAGAGGCCGGAAAACTGTTCAAAATCCTGCCCGCTTTATCATGGAGAATGCCGGCAAAAGAGAGGGAAAACTCATCCCCGGGAACAAGCACATAGGTGTCGCATGCAACCGAAATAGAAGAAATATTAATGAGCTCCTCCCCCGGGACAATGATTTCTTCTTTCACTCCGCGATCTTTGAGAATCCGGAACAGTTCTATCATCACCGGAGCGTGATGGAGTTTACTTTTCTGGTTGGACAGAAATCCAATTTTTAAAGTCGTTGAAGTCTTCGGGGCTGAGAGTGTCTTTTGCATTTTCTTTTTATTTTATCATCGTTTAATTACGTTGTTTTCATTATATTTGGAGGCCCTAGAGTTTTCTTACTCTCAATGCCCCCAAACCCCAATCTCGTCCAGGCAAAGCCTGTTGCTCAATTCGTAAGGGTTCCACCGAATCCTTTCAATGCCGGGCTGGCGAGGACTGAACCGAGCGTTCCAATATAAGTCGACGATGACACAAAAGCCAGGGGAGCCGTTTTTCCCGTTGGATTTAAGTTAAAACGGAATGTCCCCAGATGACCTGACGGGTTCTTCACTTTATAAAGACCGATGACAAGGGTATTGGAATCAGTCTCCAGAGGAAGAGCAATGGCAGTTGTCGCGTTGGTTGCATCCGGGGTAAAGCTTGAAAAAGTCATCCAGGTCGAATCAAATTTTAAATCGGCCGAAATACCGTAGGCGGAGGAGGTATATAAATTCATTCCATTCAGGTCGATCACCGCAAGAGAAGCGGTAGACGCGGCGGTGTTTAAAGAAAGGGTGAGAAGATCACTGGTTGCCCCTCCCGTAGAGGCGGGCGAAAAAGCAATCACAGGGGCAGGCGTGGAGGAGGTGGAGCTTCCACCCCCGCCGCAACCCCATAATCCAAAAAAAGATAATAGGAACATTCCCGAAAACATCGTTTTTTTGGCAAGGGATAACATCATCTCATC
Source organism: Nitrospirota bacterium (assembly GCA_016178585.1). Lineage (NCBI taxonomy): Bacteria > Pseudomonadati > Nitrospirota > Nitrospirota bacterium. Next base: position 21,130 of record JACOTA010000033.1, on the reverse strand, counting down.
ACCTGCCCAAAATGAGCCGTTAAAATCGCCAGATCGTTACTATCGATCTGACCATCTCCGTTTAAATCGCTCTCAGGAGCGTTAGAAGAGGATGCCATACAGGGCATCCCCACGGGAGAGCAGGCTTCCAGTAGAGTCACCCAATCAAACCCGTCGACCCGTTTTACGTTTACCGGATTTCCCGGACGAATATCGGCTAAAAGACCTTTGGCAGGATTTGAAACTCCATTTAAGACCGCTGAAACCAAATAGGTATAGGATCCTGAGTCGGTCGGGACATTATTGTCAGTATAACTTGTGGCGCTTGCGGATGGAGGAGGGGTTATCGGTGTGCCATTTCTGGAAACAGCATAGGTAAAACCGCCGGCAGACGAGCTCAGCGAAGGAGTCCAGGTCATAGCAAAGGCAAGCAAGCCTGTTTTTTTAATCGTTAAATTCGAAGGAGGGGGAGGAATACGATCAAATGCTTTTTTCACATCAATCCGTCCGTAACCATGAACATTGTCTGGAGCCGTAGAAAAGGTCGCCGTGCTGGTTAAAGCGGTCACGACATTGTCTATCGTTAGATCGGGATAAGCGCTTAGCAAAAGAGCCGCGGCTCCCGCCACATGCGGCGCGGCAAATGATGTCCCGGTCAGAGTGGCATAATAGGAAGGACCAGGAAATGGTCCCAATCCCGGAGAGGTAGAATAAACGCCTTCTCCAGGAGCCACGATATCGGGATAATATGAATGAGTCCAACACGGGTTAACCGGGCCCTGGCCGTTTCCCGTTAAATCCATATTACCATTGATGTCAGTAGAACCCACGGCAACAGATTCTGAAAAAGCCGCGGGAAATCTGGGTGCAGGGTCATTTCCCGAAGAAAAAACAGGAATGATTCCTGCCATTCGAACGGTCTGAACCGCTGATTGAAGGGCCCGAATCGATCCATCCGAACAATAAATTGAACTGAAGGCATCTACATTTGAGATGGCAAATGATCCATTTACAATCGCTGGAGAGTCATCCGTTGAAAGATCTCCATCCGGGTTTAAAACCCACTCAAGAGCTTTCACTATAACAGATAGGCTGGATGTTCCAGAATCTGCAAATATTTTAGCGGCGATCCATCTGGCATCCGGCGCAACACCTATAGTAGGCCCCGAAGCATTACCTCCCAACAACGACCCTGTGACCCATGTTCCATGACCGGTAGACGCTGACGCTAAATCAACCGGAGTCGCATGTTGTCCGCTTGGGTCGAGCCAGCTATTGGTTCCCCCCCGGTACCGGCCTGCTAAATCCGGATGATTGATGTCCACACCCGTATCTAACGTTGCCACGACGACATTTTGACCTGTAATTCCGATATTCCAGAGTGACTGAGCGTTAATTCCGTTAGTCCCGGAGAGGTTCCAGCTCGTTGTCGAATAGCTCCCGGTGGTAGCGGTTACAGGCCAATCAGGAAAAATTTCGACGTTCGGGTGGGTTGCCGCAATCTCCTGAATGACCTCGGCTGTCGCTTCCACCGCAATCGCGTTTACAATCCAGAGCGGGGTGACGCGGTTCACTTTTCCGGTCATTTGATATTTTTCCAGCCTGGTTAAAAGAGGTTTTTGCGTGGCTTCGGACTTCTCTTGAAGTTCACGAACCACGGTTTCATGCCGTTTGGCTTTGGATTTTCCCTCCAGAGAGAGAGCTCTCAGAGGAGAGGGTTCGAGCACCCTTACAATGACCTTGAGGTGATCCGATGGAGAGGCGGTTTCCATTTGCCGCTTGACCTCCGGAGCAATTTTGCCCGTCTGCAGAGCGGGAAACCAGATGAAAACGCCAACAATTACCGCGACCATGAAACCAAGGGTTTTCACGGGGATTTCCGCTCCTCTTTCGGCCTGGTTTTCGCCTGTTTCTTCTTGTCTGTTTTTTTCTTTGGGGCGTTCTGCGCGGTTACCTTTTTGCCGGCCGGTTTTTTGGCCTGAAGGGTGACCGGACCATCGAAAATAATTTCCTGAAGATCGTCCCGTTTTCCAAGCAGGAGAATAACCTCCGGGGCCGCCTTTACCGAGAGACTGTTGTTAATCCAGAACGACTGAATGTTTTCTACTCCTCCCGACTTCTCCTTTTCTTTAAGAAAGGTGAGAACCGCGGACTGAGATTCTTCGGCCTCCCGCTGTTTACCGGTAATAATTTCATACCTTGACGTCGGGCCTTTAAGCGGTCTGGAAGAAGAGACCGGCGCTTTAAACGTGATAATGACCGGAATTTTTTTATCTTTGTTTTCGGCCGTGTCTATTTTTTTTTGAAGGTCCGCCGAAATTCGCGAAGGCTCGGAAGCCCAGATGTTTCCCGCTAACGCCAAAACGAATAAACCTGTTAAAAGAAAAAAATGCTTCATCTTTTCCGATTTCCTATTCCACCTTTACGCCGTCAATCCGCACCGATCCGATCACAAGGGATACCCGACTCCCCGGTTTTATGGCTCCACCGGGATTCTCAAAAAGAACATAGAGGATCTGATTGATTTTTGGCTTTAACATTTTGCTTTTTAATTTTCCCACGGGCGTGTCGGGGACCTCCATCGCGTGTTCTGTTTTTGGATCGATAATCTTAAAAGAAGCATTGGCATTGGTTTTAAAGAGTTCTTTGGCCAGTTCCGGCTTGACCACCCGGTAGCGTAAATCTAATAGCTGGCCTCCGGCGGTCGCCTGGAGAGAAACAAGTTCAACGCCGTACGTTTTGGCAAGCTGGTCTATCCCTCTGGCCTCTCCTGCCACCTGCATGCGGCCGGATAAATGTTCTGAATGCGGTCCGGAATGGACGCATGCGGATAATAAAATGAAGGCGAAAAAAAGGACAGTGAGTTTTATCATTGATTTTAATTGTACCTCCTCCTGGAAAGGTGTCAACATCGAAAAAAACAATCGTTCAGTCAACCCCTAGAACAGCGATAGAAAGTTGTCATTGCGAGTGAAGCGAAGCAATCTCGCCATCGTGAACCGAGATCGCCACGCACCCTGCGGGCGCTCGCGATGACAGGCAAAACAAGGAGTTACAAATCCTATCTCTGTTCCCGGGGGGGAAGACTTTTGCTCCATACGGTCGGAAATGAAAATCGCGTTTGGAAAAGAACTGGGGAGGGACTTTTTTCTTTTATTGATCGTTATTAAATTCTCTTTTATAATTTCTTTTGTAGGGCTCATCCGCGTGAGTAAGTCTCTGGTAAAGAGCGTGGAAGGCTTCGGTGGATAAAGAAGGATCGGCGAGCCGATCGATATCGGCGCTCGCCACCGGGACTAAAGCGACTTCATCGTAAGCAGAGGTGCCCACGGCAAAATAATTTTCAGGCAAAAGGACTTCCGGTATTAGAAACTCCACTTTTTTACGGTTATATTTTTTGGCCAATTCAAAGGCCGCCCGGGCGCTTTCTGCCGGAGTATTCATCCCTATGGCGATAATGCCTGCGGGAACCCCCACTTTATAGACCTGAATGGTTACCCGGGTGATATTTTTAGTTTTCAATAGATCTTTGATCGGCTGCACTTCATTTTGATATTCGGGGGCCAGCCAGATTTCAGCTAAAGTCTTATTCTCTGCGCCGGGCGCGGAAGTGGCAACGGCAAGGAAAAAAAACGCCAAAAAAATATTTCTAAAAATTTTCATATCGAATTCCTTTGCTATTGAGGTAAAATCGTCGGCCTGGGAATGATTGAAGGCAGCAAAGCTGTATCAAAACGATAACCCGTTTGTAAATCATGCAGTGGGATCATAACCTTTTCCGCCTCAAATTCAAAGGAGGTTATTTTTTTTTCAGCGGGCAGTAGGTTCAGACGCTGCAGCAGCACTTCCATCAGAGGATGGAAGGCGATGACGTCATACTCACCGGGCGGGATGTCGGAAATTGAAAAAGTTCCGTCTTTCGCCGTCACTGCAAAATAGGGATTTCCCGCTGCTATTCCCCACGATTGCATAAAGGCATGGACGCCGCACTGGACACGGAAAAGATAATGGCCCGGGCGGAACTTGACCTGTTTGACAACCTTTGCATCAGGGACCAGCGGCTTATTAAACATGGCAAAGGTATATTGATCTTTTAACGTATAAGACTGGATATCATGAATCACCGGATCATGGTTAACCAGGTTGATCGGATGATTATTTCGCACAACTTCAACAAAAGGATTGATCTGGCAATTCTCAACATGAATGTCCGGAGTATAATTAAAGGGTTTTCCTTTCTCAACTCCCACAATCAAGATCACGACATCACTGAATCCTCCATCTTCTGCAACGGAAAACTCTTCCAATAAACGGTTCCCTTTTCCATCTGAAATTCTTCCACAATAGCCCATATTGGGAGACGTAATCAGATGGAATATCCGGGCAGGCGGAGGCATCCCTTTAAGCGTAACCTTTCCCGCCAGCGTCCCTCCTGATTTGACTTCAATCTCCTCATACCCCCATGCCAGGAAGGGATAGGAACAAAACAAATACAAAAAAAACAACGCATAAATCCAATGATTTAATTTTCTCACGGCTACTCCTCCTTCTTGCTATTTCATAAGGGAGTCAACCTCCCCAAAACATCTCATTTTTTCCGGGCGGCGGCAGAAACGGGCGAGTTTAATCGATTCAGGTAATCCCGCGCCTCTTTGTTGGAAGGATCGAAATTAACCGCGTGCTGAAAAGCCTCGATCGCGGATTTTTTAAGCTCTCTTCGCTCATCGGAGTCATTGGTTTCGGCCCCCAACAGGACTTCGGACTTTCCAAGGATAAAATAAATCTCTGAGGAATTTTGGTTGATCTGAGACAACATCGAATACTCCCTGACGGCATCACGGTATTGTCCCCTCTGGTAGTAAACCCAGGCAAGCCGTTCACGAATCTTGGATTCATTAGGATCCGCATCCAGGAGAAAATTCCATTCCTTTATCGCCCGGTCAATTTCTCCCTGCTTTTCATAGATAAGACTTAGATTATACCGGGCCTCTTCAAAAGAGGAATCAAGCTTTAGAGCTTCCTCATATTCCTTCCTCGCCCGGGGGTAATCTTTTTGTTTGTAATAAATGTTTCCCATTCCGGTAATGACCACCGCAAGGTGAGGACTTAACCGATTTGCCTTCATATAAGCCGCCAGCGCTTCTCTGTTCCGGCCCATCCGATAGTACACGTGGCCTAATGAAATCAAGGGATGCTCATCTTTCGGAGAAAGGTTGGAAGCCTCTGTAAATTTTTTAGCCGCTTCGGGTAATTTGCCGCTCTCCAAATAAAGCCTTCCAAGCCAATAACGGACCGCCGCGCTTTTGGGGTATCGTTCTGCCAGCTCTTTATAAACCTTGATGGCCAACAGTCCTTGCCGATTCTGCGTGTAGGTCAGGAAAAGAGCTTGATGATATTTATTTGATTCCAAACTCAGTTCCACCGCCCGGGTGATTTTTTTTATGGCCTCGTCAAAACGCCGTTCTTTATTAAATTGCATCCCTTCGTTAAAATAGGTCTCCGGGTCCTCCGGCGCCGGCGCCGCTGTTACAGGAAAAAAACAAAAAAGAAATAAAACGACACATAAAACAACCCCCTGGAACCGGGAAAATAGACCTGTATTCATGAATATCAAACTCCGTAATGATTAAGTAAAAAAACCGGCGATTCAGAGCGTGTCCCAGAGGAGACAAAGCCTGCTCATGATGCCGTGGTTAACCAGACACCGCACAACACGATCACCACGACCACCACAAGGTTGATCCTGGCTAACAAAGCAACCGCTTGCTTGCTCCCCTCTTGAGAGGGAAAGGGGACCTTTAAAGCACGGGGGGCAAGAATAAAGTCATGTAAAAACAACAATAAAAGCATGATTCCGATCAGGATCAGTTTGAAGATTAAGATTTTTCCAAACGTCGAATGCCAATCCACTCCATGGGTTCCTGCCAATAAAAATCCGGTCATTAACAAAATAAAAACCGTCACCCAACCTAAAATACGATAGCGCAAGCCGATTGCTTTTACAACTTCTTTTCTTTTGTCTGGAGAAAGAGAACGACGAACGGCTGGAATGACCACCAGAGCAAAAAAAATCATGCTCCCTGCCCAGGTCGATGCGGCCAGAAGATGAACCATCCTTAAAATCAATTTTTCACCAATTCCCTGCAGACTATGAGCTTTTTCAGCAATCCCCCTGTTGGCTCAACACCTTCCGCGTTTGGGCTGGTCAAAAAGATTCAAATGCAAGGCCGCAGGAGCGAGGCAACCGGAGTGTACGTAAATCGTACATGAGGATTGCCGAGCGACGAGAACGCCGCAGTTGAACTTTTTCACTAGCCTCTATGAGTTTAACAACTTCCGCGTTTGGATTGCTCAAAAAGCTTCAGAGGCAAGGCCGCAGGAGCGAGGCAACCGGAATGTACATAAATCGTACATGAGGATTGCCGACCGACGAGAACGCAGCCTATGAGCTTTTTCAGCAATCCCTCTATTTCCATTTGACGACGGGGGGCATCGACATCAGTACCGCATGAACATTCGCGCCCGTCTTCAATCCAAACAAAGTTCCCTGATCATAGAGTAAATTAAATTCAACATATCGGCCCCGCTTGTAAAGCTGAAGGTCCTTCTGTTCTTCCGTAAAAGGCTCTTCTTTACGCCTTTTGATCACCCCGGGGCAGGCCCCCAAAAACGCCTCTCCCGTATCTTTTACAAAATTAAACTCTTTCTGAATATCCTGATTCAGATTGTCAAAAAAAATCCCTTCGCTCCCGCGCGGTTCTTTCCGGTGTTCCAGGTAGAAATATTGATCACACCACTTTTTGAACCTGGAATAATAGGCGGGGTCATGCTTATCGCAAGCGGTTTTCAACGCACGGTGAAAATCGGTAATATCCTCTTCAATCGGAATAGAAGGAGTCATATCCGCTCCCCCCCCAAACCAGGAGTGATCCGTTTCAATATATCTTAAATTCATATGAAAGGCAGAAACGATGGGATTGACCATATGGGCAACCAGAGAAATTCCGGTCGCGAAAAAATAATCTTTATAGCCGGGGATCTTTTTTCCGAACTCCGGGTCCATTTCGCCAAAAACGGTTGAACAATTGACGCCGACTTTTTCAAAAACCTTCCCTTTCATAACCGACATCACGCCGCCGCCTCCGCCAGGTCTCTGCCAGGAAGTTCTCTCAAAGACATGGGAATCAAGTGATTCAAACGCCTGACAGATACGGTCTCTTAAATTTTGAAAATACCCTTCAGCCTCTGCGCGCATATTTTAATCCTTATTGAGTAATATCATCCTTTCCTGCCCGATGTTGAATGCGTCCTTTTTCCTGTTTTTCATATTCCGGGCGTTCCACCTCGCCCCCCTGAAACTCAAAATTCACCGAAGTCATGGCATTCGCCTTAACGGTAATTTCCCTGGAAACGATCTTCATATGCGGATGCCAGGCTATTACCGTGTACTTTCCCGGGGGCAAACTCTCAATTGAAAAACGCCCCTCCTCGCCGGAAATCGCATAATAAGGATTATCTATCACAAAGGCCCAATTCTGCATAAATTCATGCATGCCACAGATCCATTGCGATATTTTTTTACCGGGTTCAAAGTTAAGGACGCCGGATTCCGTCGTATTGATGTTAAGGGGCGAGTTCAGGATGATTTTTCCTTTTTCACTCTGATAAACTTGAAGATTATGGAAAATGGGATCCTTATTTGTAACTTTAACCTTTTGATGGTTTTTCACAACAGAGACAAAGGGGGAAAAGACACAATCAACCGTCTCAATTTCCCCTTTGGGTTGAGGAAACGGTTTCCCCTCTTTTACCCCGGTGACCATGATCACCACATTCTGAAAACCGCCATTTTTTCCTACCTTAAATTCATCAAGGAGGCGATTTCCCTTCCCGTCTGAATCGACCTTTTTACAAAAGGGGCCAAAAGGATATAGGGCTAAATGAAATACCCGGGGAGGGGGAATGGGACCTTTTAGTACCGCCCTTCCGGTAATCGTTCCACCTTCAGCCACATTGATTTCCTGATACTCCTCCGCATGGGTAATGTTTGATAAAGTCATTACAAGCGGCAAAATCGCTCCCATCACGATAATCAATACCCGATGAACCCTAAACGTTTTACTGACTCCTTTCATTCAATCCCTCTTTTGCCTTGCTTCCTTGTTATAAAAAAAACGAGGAACCCCACTCTCTTTCCGGAGACAATTCCCTTGATCCTGCATGCCAAGGGGGGAGGAGTCTCCGGATCAGAGAACAGGCTTCCTCTAAAAAGAAGCAGGGCAACAGGCCCTGCTTCTTTTGACCAAAACGCCTTTTCTTACTTAGACTTCTCCAGCATAGAGACCGGGACAGAACCAACAGAGGGTAAACTCTCCGCTGTTTTTGTCGTTTGGGCTCCCGATGCCGAATTGATAGGGAGAATACTCTTGTCCCCAACCGGCAATACTCTCAGATACCCCCATTGTCCCGCTTCCGCATAGGGCATCCGGTGGTTCTGCCAGACGTAGGTCCCGGGGAGATGGAACGGCCCGCCGGCTCCCTCTTTGATATAGATATCCAGGTTTTCCGAACCGCCGAATTCTTCCGAACTCTGCATATCGGAGCCCGCCATGTTCGGCTTCAGCGGAAACTCATGACCCTCGAGGCTGAAGACCTGGTTCTGCTCGTCAAAGGCTCCGAACACATGGATCCGAACGGGATCCCCCGCATGCGCCGTAATGGTCGGCGTCACGGGGTCTTTTTCATCCGTCACGCAAGCCGTATAGAGGTTCCCGGGCTCGCATCCTTTATCCTCTCTCCAGCTCCAGGGCTCAATCCGGTAATTGACGCCGGCTAAACCCGCGATATGCTGGAGGTAGGGCATGAAGGCTGTCCCGATGATGTTGTCTTCTTCCTGGAAGAAGAGCGAGGCATCCCGGTAATCGGCCTTTCCGGCATTCTCCGGAATCGACCGATCTACAAACACGTCGACGTTCCAGGCATTTTTCAGGCTGACATCTTCTCCTGTTTTAGAATCACGATAGGTGGAACCTCTCGGGCCTACGATGATTCCCCCGAAGAGCCCATCCCGGACATTGTTCAGGATATTCGACCAATCATACACCAACGCGGCCGTTTCACCATATTCCGGCGGCGCATAGTAGGTATAGGTTTTGTGCTCCCCGGGTCCGATCGTCTGGTCGCCGGGATTCATCCCGACGTTGACCCCCTGTGAATCTTTGGGATCAAACGCCAGCATGTCGGCGCTGAACGACGCGCGGCTGGTCTTCATTTCGTTCTTCAGATTAATTTTAATACAGTCTCCAACATTGACATGGAGCGTCAACGGCATCGGCTGGTAGTCGGAGGAGACTTTGGTCTTGTCCCCCTCCAGCATGTAGATTTTCCCTTTCGGATTGGAAATCAACAGCTTCCGGTCAAAGTCCACTTCAATCACATCCGGCGCCATATTGTTGAACTTTAAGGCGCGGTCGGTGGCAATCACATTAAAGCTCTTCATCGGCGCATCCGAAGGACAGACCGATTTGGCTGATTGCGGAATCTCTTCATGCCCTGGCAATGGCTTCAGGTCGGCGACCTGTTTATCCATGACCCGCATGATCCCCCAGCTTCCTTCCGACAGGTGGGAGGCACGGCCGTCGAAGTGGAGATAATCTCCGGCCATCTGCTGCGCCCCTCCCGCGGTTGTCACCAGATCATACCGCTCGGCTATCCCGACATGATAGGCATTCCGCAGGTCGGAGAATTGAGCATACCGCTCCGTCCGGAAGGCATGCCCGGCGATATGCCAGGTGTGCGATTCATTCATCATCACATGCATCAGGCGGAACACCACCGTGTCTCCCAGATAGGCTCTGAGCATTGGCGTGGCCGAATCCTGATTGTGATGCGCCAGGCTGGAGAAGACCAGGGAAGGTTCCGGATTGTCCAGCAACCGTCTGGCCAGCGACTCGGCCCGGAAGAACATCCCCCCTCCCGTGGTATGGGTTCCCCCGTTGATGGAGGGAATCGTCGTTTTGAGAATATCTCCCGGCATCACAAAGGAGATGGTCTGCCCGGAATCAATGGAGGCCTGGACCGACTGGCCAGGCGGATTCCCGGCGGTAACCACCTGCGCCGTAAAGGGAACCGTGTCATGAAGGTAAACCACCATTTCTCTAAAACTTCCACTCCTGTTGTAGCCAATCGGCTCAGTGGAATGAATGTCGGCAATCGGACCGCTCCGGATCTCTCTGCCGGTTTTGGGGTCATGATAGGTTGAGCCGATCGGTTCAACCATCAATCCGCCAACCCCGCCGTGAGGCCAGGTGGTCGCTCCCAGCGCATGGTCATGCCAGAAGATCGTTCCCAGATCGGCATCGACCCAGTAGCGATAACGGACAAATTCAGCCGAGGCAATCTCTCCTTTCTTATGCGCATGCTTGAGCGGTTCCGTAAAGGTCACCGTGTCTCCGTCGATCGCTTTGATCCACCGGACTTCGGAGGTCTTGACTTCATGCATCCCGATCATAATATCGGTCCCGACATGGAATAGAGTTGCCCCTTCGCCCATTTTAATTTTAATGGAACTGGATTTGGGGGAAGCGTCTGTCTCCAGAACGGCATTCATGGGAGCAGGCAATCCCTTATGTTCCTTCTTGCCGATCATGGTAAACGGCCGGACAGACTGCTCATACGAAAATCCGCTCATCACACCATCGGAGGCCTGATTGTCAAACTGAATGAAGTGCGGATGGATATTGATCTTCGACATCTGGAAGTTCGTCGTGTCGTTATCAACCCATTCATTTTTAAGAATCACATCGACGCAGTCATACACGTTGGCCCGGTAGACCAACGGCCTGGCCAGGTCTGAATTGTCCCTGACCGCCGCTTCTTCTTCCTGAAGCACATAGATCGTCCCTTTGGGGTCGATGATCGGCTTCTGCTTGCCGATCGCCGTCTCCATCGTGATCGGCGTCTCTATAAAATGAATCGTGTATTGTTTTCTCCCTGCCCCTTCAGGGCAAAGACTCCATTTTCCCTGTTCCCCCGGTTTTGCCGGAAGCGTGGTCTCCTGTCCCGCTAACCCTTCGCCTCCGGGATCAGTCGCTGGAGATCCGGTATTTTTAGCGACATGGATCGGTTCAAGCCAGGGCGCAGGGCCATGGTGCCGTGCAAAAGGAATTCTCTTCCCAAAGTGCGGCTTTAAGTGAGGCCAGGCCAATTTCCCGGTTTTCTCGTCAAAGAGAATCGGCGGCCGCTTCCCGGGCATCGGAGATTTGTATTTCGGAAACGCGAATTGATTCGTCATTTCCGGTTCACCCATCGCCTTGTTTCCTTCCCAACCCCAATCCCATACCGTCGCGTCATAGGCCATGATCTGACCTTTTTCATCCGGGGTGTTGCCTGGCTGACCCATCGGAGGAAGCATCATCTTCACCCACTCTTTGATGGAGATGTCAGGAATCGGTTTTGACCAGTCGGTCTTATTCGCGGTAACATGCCATTTCTTATCATACCAGTCAACGGTACGATCAACCAGTTTATCTGAAGTAACCGGAGGCTTTATCCTCCCTTTCCGGTCCGGCAACTCCTGCAGACCCGGCATAATGTCGGTGCTCCCGAACGGATAGTTGCCTGTTTGAAGGGTGTTATACACACGCCAGTAAGACCACATCCCCGCAACATAGTGATGGGCCACATGGCAGTGCATTAAAAAGTCCCCCGCCAACTGCTGGCAGAGTCCTGAACCGCATTCGGTCTGGAGATCCAGGGCTTCCGTCGGGCCAATCACTTCCACGTCCACCCGGTCAGAAGTTGTACGAATCACAGGGTATTTCACAGGGCCTTCGCCTGCCGCGGTTAGAAGCTCTTCTCCTTTAGGATCGGCTTTCGGCTGGCGTAACCACCGGATCGTTCCTCCATGAGGATGATGGGAATGAAAGACTTCTCCCCCTCCATGAATCAGACGGTATTTTGCCGGATCCCCCATGTAAGAACGGGGCATCGCCGTCGGAATATCACCAAACATATAGGCGCTGTAACTGGTTGATTCATCTTCAAAGTGGAAATATTTTTCCTGAAGCGCCAGATTGTTGATTCCAAACGGCTCACTCCGGTAGTTAATGGCACGGGCCGAAGGCCGGTAGGCATCGGAGTTCGGATCCCGCTGAGGGATCATCTCCCCGTGACGATTTAACGGACGGAACGATTCATCCCCGATTTCATGGTAAAACAATGTAAATTCACGGAAATCTTTGGTATAAGGATATTTTTTCTTGTCAAAGGTGATCATCATTTGCCAGCCGCTTTGGGTTTCCTTTCCGGTAATGGAATCCAGATAAACCGCCCCGACCGGCTCCACCATGAACGCACCGATCATTCCCAGACTGCTCGATTCCCGCCCCACATGGCTGTGGAACATATGCGCCCCTTCCTGTTCCTCCGGGAGGATATACCATTCAAACACCTGACTTTTTCCAGGTTTGACATTGGAGTCCGGGTTCACCATGGTCGCCGGCTGTCCTGTCGTTTTGACAATCATGCTTGAACCATGAATATGCAACCCGACATCTTCGTCTTTCATTCCGTTCCGGAGAGTGAGACTCACGCAATCCCCTTGATCGGCCCGGATGGTTAAGGGCTGAATCATATCCGTCTGCAAACCGGTGGTAACGGCTCCAGGATCATTCTCTCTTGTCCTGGCCTCTTTGTTCCGTTTCTCCTCTTCCCGGACTTTTTGTAGATTTTCCGTTAAGACATACATGAAACCGGGGTGATAATCTCCCCATTGATTAAGCGTAATTTCCACATTAATCGCAGTCACATCAAAATCTTTCCTGGGTGCGCCTGCAGGACAATGCCCTCCGGCTGTTACCGTCTCACTGACCGTGCCAGGACCCAGAAAGAAACTTTTATCCATCTGCTGCATGGTGCTCATTTCCTGGTAAGGACCGCTTCCTGAAGCATGACCGGCGTGCCCGGTGCCCCCGGAAATCTCCTGCATCAGCTTATTCATAGCGGCATCAATTTTGTCCGATAGTCCGGTTTTTCCTTCCATCGTATCTTCCCGTTCAATCTGTTTCTTTAATTTTGCCTGCCAGGAAGGATCGGCGTCAGATGCCGCCACAACCACTCCAGGGTCATGCTGGTGACTCTCCTCTGCCATCACGGGGTAAAGCAAAAACCCAAATAGAAAAATAGCAGAACATAATACTATTAACCTGCTATAAAATCCCTTTTTCATAAATGTTCTCCTTATGATTAATTACTTTGTTAATTTCGTTAAAATTTTTATGGAATTTTTCTGAACCGGGTGAAGTCTCGCTTGTTGATTTTTTATCTTTCATAAAAAAAACGAATCAAAAATTTGAAATTTAGATCATTTCAAATTGCAAGGACCATACCAGCTAATACCCCGTCGGTATAACTTATTGATTTACAATGATGATTTTTTTTTGGAACGGATAAAATAGGAAAAAAAGGGGAAGATAATATGAAACTTGAGAGAACGGGTCAAAAAAGTTTGTCTATCTGGTTAGACGGAAAAATGGAAAAATGAAAAAACACCAAATAAATCGAATTTTTTTGGTGTTCAACACATTAGACAGTGCGGGACATTAAACCGTATTGTCGAATTTTATTATACAGTGTTGCCCGACTGATACCGAGAAGTCTGGCGGCTTGCGTGCGGTTACCGTTTGTATTTTTCATCGCAACGGCAATCTCTTCTCTTTCAAGGGTTTGAATGGCCGCATGGGTTGTTGCCCGCAGGGGGTTTAACATCTCGCTCGCACGGGCCCGCTCATCAAATAAAGCCTCCAGCTTGATTTCCGTGCCGGGATTGATTAATACGGCTCTTTCAATGACATTTTCAAGCTCCCGGACATTTCCAGGCCAGGGATAATCAATCAATACTTTCATGACCGAGGGTGAAATTCGCTTTTGGGAAAGATCGTTTTGACCGCAATATTTCTTGATAAAGTGGTCGACTAAAAGCGGAATATCTTCTTTTCGTTCCTTCAGGGAAGGAATCAGAACAGGAACCACCGCAAGCCGGTAATAGAGGTCATCCCGGAAGCTCTTTTTTTTCACCTCTTCTCTCAAATCCTTATTGGTTGCCGAAACCACCCTGACGTCAACCTTCGAACTCCGGTTGCTTCCCACGGGCCGAATCTCGCTTTCCTGAAGAACTCTCAAAAGTTTGGATTGAAAAGCCAGGGTCGTATCCCCAATTTCATCCAGGAGAAGGGTCCCTCCGTTGGCCTCTTCAAACAATCCCTTTTTATTGTTGATTGCACCCGTAAACGACCCTCTGACATGGCCAAACAATTCACTTTCAAGAAGCGTTTCAGGCAAGGCTCCGCAGTCAATGGTCACAAAGGGCCCTTCCCGCCGGGGACTGTTGTAATGAATCGCTCTGGCGACGAGTTCCTTGCCCGTTCCCGACTCCCCGTGAATCAAAATGGTGGTATTGCTGTTCGAAACCAGCTTGATCAGTTTAAACAATGACCGCATCTTTAAACTACGGCCGATCATTTCTTTAAAATCCTTATTGATTTCAACTTTCTCGCGAAGCCGTTCCACTTCTTTAGTCAGGTGGTACAAATCAAGGGCCTTTTTAATCACCAACTTGACTTCGTCATTGTTAACTGGCTTGGTCAGATAATCAAAAGCCCCCTCTTTCATGGCGGCAACTGCCGAATCGATCGTTCCAAAGGCGGTTAAAAGAATGAACGGAATTTCGGGGCTGATCTCCTTAGCCTTTTTCAACACCTGGGAACCATCAATCCCCGGCATTTTAAGGTCCGAAATAATCAGATCAAAGGTCTCTTTTTCCAGCCGCTGGATTGCTTCTTCTCCCGTTGAGGCGGTTTCAACCTCGTACCCTTCTTTTCCCAAAATCTTCTCAAAAAGGGCACGCATATTGACTTCATCGTCCACCACCAGAATTCTATTTATCTCCGGTAGATTCATCTTCTCACCCGATTTTCCTCTCTCCGCTCTTCCACCCGAAAATAAAGGTAAAAAGTCGTCCCTTTGCCAGGGGTGCTTTCGACCGCAATCCTTCCTCCGTGGCCTTTCATAATACTCTCACAAACAGACAGGCCAAGTCCCATCCCTTTTTTTTGTTTGGTTGTAAAAAAGGTACGAAAGATTTTTGGCAAAACGTTCGGTGCGATTCCGAATCCCGTATCTGAAACGGAAACCACCACTTCGTTGTTTAAAGGGGCTAAAGAGTTGCCCGAATTTCCGACGTCTTCGACGTCTTTCGCAGCGCATCCAATGGTCAGGGTGCCTCCTTCCGGCATCGCTTCGATCGCATTGAAGAAAAGATTGACCAAAACCTGCGTCACCTGCTGAGAATCCGCCCGTATTTTAGGGAGGCCTTTTGAAATCTCGATTCGTGTTTGAACCCCGGCTTTCTGAGCCTGACTCGAGATCAGGTCTGCCCCTCTGCGGATTAATTCTCCAGGGTCAATAAGGGTAAAGTGAGCGGGCGTCGGCCGGCCAAACTCCATCAGATCCCGCATAATTTTTTTACACCGGCGCGCCTCCTCTTCAATAATTTTAAGGGAATTGAAACGAGGATCCACCGGTTCGACTTCGGTTAAAAGGTCCTGAGAAAAGCCAAGGATGATTCCAAGAGGATTGTTAAATTCGTGAGCCACCGCTGCGGCCATTTCACCAATGGCGACCAATCGGTCGGAACTGATAATCTGCTGTTCCATCTCCTTTTCCCGGGTGACATCTTTAGCGATTTCAACCACCCATTTGACTTCATTTCCGTTTTTCTGATGGTTAATTTTGACCGGAAGGAGCAAAAGTTCTTCAAAACAGGGCTCGCTGTTCCGAATGCTGACATTTTCACGTAAAACATAACCGGGCTCGCCCCCCTCAAAAGCCTTTTTGGCGGGACAATAGCAGCAGGGATCTTCCCGATTGTAAAATACCTGGTGGCATTTCTCTCCGACCTGACTTTCTGCGCTCTTTTGGGTGCGACTGGCCGCCGCGGCATTTAAATAAACGACATTAAAATCCTGGTCAATAATTTCGATGGCGTCCGGAAAACTATCCAGAACAGTCTGAAACAAACGCTCCCGCTCTTCCAGGACCTGGAGCCGCTGTTTCATCTTCGTTGCCTGTCTTGAGTCCCTTTCGGAGAAAGCCATCTTCATTTCCTAAAAAAGCAGTAATCTATACTAACTCCCATAGAAATTAATGTCAAGATTGGTGAAAATTCAATGTTAACACGCCACCGGAGAATTCAATTCAAAACGGATTGAATTGCTTTTTTAAGTTCATTAATTTCGATCGGTTTCACCAGATACCCGTCCGCCCCTTTCTGTATGCAGAGGGCTTGAGTGTCGGGAGAAGGGAACCCTGTTACCATAATCACCTTCATTTGAGGATATAAACGCTTGACCTCTTCCAAAATTTCAAAACCATCCGTCCGCTCCATCCGGATATCAACAATGGCTAAATCAAAAACCTCTCGCCGAAGCCAATGGGCTGCTTCTTCTCCGCTTTGAGCGGTTCGAACCAACCCCCCCTCTTTACGTAAAGTTTGGAACATCAACTTTAAAAAGAATTCTTCATCATCTACAACAAGGATTTGAGAGCTCTTCATTTTATTTCCCCAGGCCAAAACCCGTTAAACATTTTTTCAAACATGTTTTATGCAAATGACATGCCTGGGAAGTATTTTTTAGAGGAAAACTTTAAGATATGAAAATTCAGGAGGGAAGCTTTACTTGCTCAGGCTTTTCTGACAGATTTTTGATCTTTTCTACTTTAACTTTTACGATTCTTCGTAAATCCATGTCGACAATTGTAAATTTATAATCTCCGTATTGAATAATTTCACCTCCGCGCGGCATGTTCTGAAGCTGAGACAAAACAAAACCCCCCAGGGTTTCGTAATCCCCTGATTCAGGGATCGGAAGCTTATAATCGGTATTTAAATCCCTGACCGACAAGGACGCATCAATCACCAGAGATCCATCTTTTAACCGTTCTACCGGCTTCTCTTCAGTATCATATTCATCCCGGATTTCACCGACAATCTCCTCGATTAAGTCTTCCATCGTCACCACCCCCTCAACACTCCCATATTCATTGATGACGATGGCCATTTGCATTCTCCGGCGCTGAAGCTCTTTTAATAAATGACTCACTTTCATCGTTTCGGGTACAAAATAAGCCGGGTGGAGCATGTTTGTTAAAACCAGAGGCTGCTTGTTGGCCAACGATTCAAAGATCTTTTTATAATTTAAGAGTCCAACGATATTATTGATCCCGTTTTTATAGACCGGATACCGTGAGAATTTATGTTCAGCGGCATATTTCAAAAGCTCTTCTTCCGATGTGTCAATGTTCAAAGCATAAATTTTGGGCCGAGGGACCATCACTTCTTTGACCGAAATATCGGTAAACTCAAACACACTATGGATCAACTCCTGTTCGGTCTGATTAATGAGGCCCTGTTCCCGCCCTTCTTTTAGCATCAGCTTAATTTCTTCTTCAGAACCATGGGTGCTTTCAATGATTTTCCGGGAAATCTTAAAGGGTTTTAAAATAAAGCGGGAAGAATAGGTGAGAACTTTTGCCAGAGGAGAAAAAAGCCGATAAAGAAGAAACATCGGCTCAGCCATGGTTAAGGCGATCTTATCCGGATATCGAAGGGCAAGCGATTTGGGGACCAGTTCTCCGATGGTCAAGGTAAAGTACGAAATGAGGACAACCACAATGGCGACCGATAAACCTTCGCTGAACCGCTGAACTAATGGATAGGGAATTTCCTCGAAAACAGGCTTCAACACCTCGACAGAAACAACCCCGCCGATTGCGCCTGCAGTTGAAAGAATAATCGTTAAGCCGATCTGAACACTGGCCAGAAAACTTTCCATATCCTTATGAAAGCGATGAATAATAATCGCGTTTTTGTTCCCTTCTTCCGCTAACTTCTTAATTTGGGTCTTCCGGGCCGCGATGATGGCAATCTCGGTACACGCAAAGAAACCGCTCGCAAGGATAAGCAAAAAAATCGCCGTAAGATCTAAAGCTAAACCACTCATAATCTTCCTATTCTTCCTTTTTGATTTAAATTCACTTTGTTAGAACAAGATATAGAATAACATATCCGTAACGTTGTCACAAGGCGCTCTCCTGACCCTGTCCAGCCAAAGTAGAAATGTCCTGTTTTTTTAGCGATTTAGTGAACGGATGGTAGGGTTCCAAATTGAAGGGCGTTTTTGAGGAGCGATATGGTTTTTCATTCCAAAAACATTGTTTGTTGGCCACCCCGGATGATACTATGACACTGGTGAAAGCCTATTTTCGAACTTTTCGACTGAACCCATAAATGTCTTCGGACCCTAATTTCGCCCATTCACAAGTTACGGAACGTTTTAATGTGATCGTCATCGGCGCCGGTGCCGCAGGGCTCATGTGCGCGTTGACCGCAGGCCAGAGGGGACGCCGCGTCCTCCTTTTAGATCACGCAGACCGTGTCGGAAAGAAAATCCTGATTTCCGGCGGGGGACGCTGTAACTTCACGAATCTTCAGGTCGAACCCGAAAATTATCTCTCCGGCAATCCTCATTTTTGCAAATCGGCCTTAAGCCGTTTCGGACCGCATGACTTTATCGCATTGGTTGAAAAACATGGCATCCCCTATCACGAAAAAACATTGGGACAGCTCTTCTGTAATGGAAAGTCAACCGCCATCGTCACCCTTCTGTTAGAGGAATGCCGGCTCGGCGGCGTTCAAATTGAGACAAACAATTTTGTTGAAAAAATTGAACAACGAAACATCGCAGAAAAAAGCCATTTTACCGTTAAAACCAACCTGGGGTCTTATCACACAGAATCATTGGTGATCGCCACAGGGGGATTATCCATCCCTAAAATGGGGGCGACCGATTTTGGATATCGGGTGGCGAAACAGTTTGGTCTCGCGGTACGGCCCTGCCGGCCTGGCCTGGTCTCCTTTACCCTGAATCAACGGGATTTGCAAGAGACGAATGGCCTGTCCGGAACTTCTGCGGATGCCCTGGTTTCCTGTAAAGAACAGGCCTTTCGAGAGTCGATTCTTTTCACACACAAAGGTTTAAGCGGCCCTGCCATTCTGCAAATTTCAAACTACTGGGAACCGGGCGATGCAATCACCATCAATCTTCTTCCCGATTTCGATCTAGCAGAAGCCATCAAGAAGTGGCAGACGGAACGGCCGAAAGCAGAACTCAAAAACCTGATCGGCGAGCGACTCACCAAACGTCTGGCCCAACAATGGCTGGCTTTATCGTGTGAAAATAAGCCTGTAAAACAATATTATCAAAAGGAAATTGAAGCAATCAGCGCGAGATTCCATCAATGGCGGATTATCCCTTCCGGAACAAGCGGTTATCCCGTCGCAGAAGTCACAAAAGGCGGGGTGGATACCGATGAACTGTCTTCAAAAACCTTCGAAGCAAAACATGTAAAAGGGCTCTATTTTATCGGAGAGGTGGTTGATGTAACGGGATGGTTGGGCGGTTATAATTTTCAATGGGCATGGGCGTCCGGGAGATGCGCCGGGCTATTTGTTTAAAATTTTATCGTTTTAAAATCATAAAAAAATAGAAAAATTATAGAATTCTATCCATGTGATTTGGTTTTGTTGTTTCTTTCTATTTCGATTGAATCATCATGGGGTCGCGTATACTGATTTCCAGGCGATTTTGTTCCCTCTTATCTTTCACGATCATTTCTTTCGCCATCATGTTTTCCACGACCATGTTTTTCACCATCGTGTCTCCCACGGTCATGTTTTTCACGTAACTCTTTGGCTCGGAAGTGTTTCCCTTCGAAATGATCCGAATGCTCTCTATAATCTCTCCAGGAATGTTCACGAAATTCACGTACTTCCTCAATCCGGTGTTTTCTTAAGCCGGGCGGTATTCTTCGCATATCTGTCTGAGCCCAGGGTCCTCTATAATAGCCAGACCGGTACCAGATACCATTGTTGTGATAGTAGTAAGTATTGTCATAGAAAAAAAGGTCATTGGGAATTCCTACCGCCACATAAACCCTCAAACCCTCCAAATAAATCATTTCTGGCGGACTCTCCACCACAATAGGGGGCTGTGGCGCGTCTCGGTCGCCGAGATGGAGATTTAAATCAATGCCGACTTGCGCGCGGGCAGTTGTAGAGAGGCAAACAAGGCACAACAGTCCAAATCCGAAAAATATTTTTTTCATAGCAATTCCTCTTCTTTAAGAAACAAAACCGGTAAATTTGCCCTTACTTTAGAGGCAGGAACTACCTCCTTTTTCTTTTTAATCTTTTTGACCATTTTCTATATTTCCATTTTTTAACTTATCTGATCGACATCAACCTAAACAGTTATCATCTTACATTTTTAATATTGTACCAAGCCACCTGGATAAATCAACCCAAGACCAGCGATAGACTTCGCACCCACTTATTAATCATGTCATTGCGAGCACCGAAGGGTGCGTGGCAATCTTATTGTAAAGTCTTGAGATTGCTTCACTTTGTTCGCAATGACAGCTTTCTAACTCTGTTCTTGGGATCAAGTATATAAGCCGGGTTACTCTATCGTCCCCCTCTGACACTTTTTAGTCACAAAAAGTGGGGTGAACCCCTCTGTTGAGACAATCTAAAATTAGCACACTTGATATTGCCATTGTCTCAAACTAGGGGTTCAGTCCAGGAATCATGAAAGCGGAAACGCTATCCCAAGAGAAGCCGAGGTTCGATATGACACGGCTTAATCCTGTTGTGAGATTTCAACATATGCTGGATCATGCCAAAGAAACCCTGGGAATGACCATTGGAAGTGAGAATTCTTCCGGAAAGGGTTGTCCCCCCTGAGGCTATATCCGTAACCTGGACAGTTGTTGACCGGATCACGTTTGTCCGCCAATCGATGCCGATCCGTAAAGTTTGCAACATGATTCCTTAATTTTTTTATCAAGCCTCTTCATTGATTTCTTTAAAATAAAGGGCCTGTTTGGCGGGGGTTTTTGAAAGGTTTGAGGGTTGGGGTTTCCCCAACAGGAACTGCCTTAACCGTTTATTTCTGATTTCCCGTTTTATCGTTTCGACCATTTTTTTTGCCGCCGTTTCTCCAGCCAGGTAGCATTCAAGCCCCCTATGAAACTC